>JAUNJS010000037.1 GCA_030533125.1 Eubacteriales bacterium
GCGGAGGAAGCTGTCGAAGCGCCCTCGGAGGCGGCAGAGGCACCTGCGGAAGAGGAGGCTGCGGCAGAGGGAGAGGAAGCAGCAGAGGCACCTGCGGAAGCAGTCGAAGAAGCCCCTGCGCCCGAGCTTCCCCAGCCCAGGAGGAGCATCGCGTTCATCGGCTCGGAGTGCTATCCCTTCGTCAAGACCGGCGGACTCGGCGATGTCATGTACGCGCTTCCCAAGGCGCTGATCGGACAGAACTGCGATGTAAAGGTCATTCTGCCCAGATACAAGTGCATCCCTGCCAAATACCAGGAGAAGATGGTCTACCGCGGCGCTTTCGATATGGATCTGTGCGCGGACGGCAAGAGATATTATGTCGGGATCATGGAATATGTCTGGGACGGCGTTGTGTATGATTTTATCGACAATGAAGAGTTTTTCAGCGAAGGAAAGCCGTACACGAACCTGATCGACGACATTCCGAAGTTCTGCTATTTCGGCAAGGCGGCCCTGGCGGCGCTCAACTATATGGACTGGATCCCGGACGTGATCCACTGCCACGACTGGCAGGCGGGCCTTGTGCCGGTCTATCTGCGCACGATGTTTGCCGATTCGCCCGTCGGACGGTCGAAGGTGATGCTCACGATCCACAACCTTCGTTTCCAGGGGATTTATGATATCCCTACGATCCAGTACTGGTCCGGCCTTCCGGATTATGTTTTCAATAAGGACGCGCTCAAGCAGGGATACAACGACGCCAACATGTTCAAGGGCGGCCTTACGTATTCCAATATGATCACGACTGTGAGCAGCACCTATGCGGATGAGATCCAGACGCCGTTCTACGGAGAAAACCTGGACGCGCATCTGCGCTATCATTCCGGAAAGCTCCGCGGGATCGTTAACGGGATCGACTACGGCATGTGGGATACCGCCACGGATTCCGAGATCGCTGTGCCTTATGAACTTTCGAATGTTCTTGAGAACAAGAAAGCGAATAAGCTCGCGCTGCAGGAAGAACTGGGACTCCAGAAGGACGAAGGCAAGTTTGTGATCGGCCTGATCTCCCGCCTTACCAATCAGAAGGGACTGGATCTCGTCAACGCCGTGATTCCGGAAGTGATGGACGGAAATACGCAGCTGGTCATTCTCGGAACCGGCGATGATATCTACGAAGAATCCTTCCGGTACTATGAAAATGCTTACAAGGGCAGCGTCTGCTCCAATATCATGTACGATGAGAGCAGATCCCACAAGATCTACGCGGGCGCGGACGCGCTTCTGGTGCCGTCCCAGTTTGAGCCCTGCGGACTGACCCAGCTGATCGCCATGCACTACGGCACTGTTCCGATCGTCCGCGAGACCGGCGGCCTCAAGGATACGGTTGAGCCTTACAACGAGTTTACAAACGAGGGCAACGGGTTCACATTTGACAGATATGAAACCGGCCTTCTTCTGGACGCGATCAACAGGGCGAAGACCCTGTACTTTACGAACCGCTACTGCTGGGATGAGATGGTGCAGCGCGACATGGCCAAGGATGTTTCCTGGGAGAACTCCGCGAAACAGTACCGCGCGCTTTATGTGGAGATGACACAGTAAGCCGTCATGCCGCCATACCGGCACCATGCCGGGGGTTCCGTTTCAACGACGGATAAGGGTACTGCGGACTGCTCTGCGCAGCTTTGTCTGCGCTTCCGCAATCCGCCCAAATATTCGCAGGCGACTGCGGCCGGCCGTATGAGCCGGCGGGAGGTAATGGGTTAACGCAAAAAACCTGTCACGGCGGAGTGACAGGTTTTTTGCGTTAAGGGGGAGAAAAGACAACGTGATAAAGCCACGCAGGAGGCTGCGCAGAGAAAGTGACAGTATTTGCGTTAACGGGAGACAGGCTGCCTTCTTACCGCTGGTCAATCTCTATGATGTGTTCCGGATGCGGCGGGAGGTCTGCGAGCCGCGCGGCAATAGATTCCGGGACAATATAGTGCCGGCCGATCTCTTCAAGCGGGATCCATACGAGTTCTTCCGGTACGCCGCGCATCGTCACGGAACGGCAGGTCAGGCGGGCCAGATCCGCGCTGTCCTCCATCAGATAGTAGACGCCCAGCTCGTGGATCTGTTCTCCGGTGACTTCGCCGATGAAAAACTGTTCCTGGAAAAACAGAAATCTGTCGATCCTCAGCGAAATGCCGGTCTCTTCCTTTACTTCGCGCAGAACCGCTTCCTCCGTCGTCTCATGGAGGCGGACCCGCCCTCCGACCGTGTAGAGGTAGGGGTCTTCCGCGTTTTTCATCAGAAGAATCCGGCCTTCGTGCAGAATGACCGCTCCGACGCGGTAGTTAAATGTGCCGGTATCGAATCGAAATGTAAGATCCATTGCGCCCCTCCGATCTACTCCTGATGATAATATTCCTTAATCCATAAAACCTGCGAATGCGTTCCTGTATTCCTGTGCTTTTTTAATCATACCACAGGGCATGGCGCGGTGCCACAAACCACATATGTATAAAACTACGCATGTCGTCGCGCTTACGCGCCCGCTGTTTTATACATACCACACCCGGGGATAATCCGGGCGCGATATTTCCGGACAGGAGCTCCGGGGAGAGACTGACCAGAAGAGCCGGGGAGAAGACCCGGCGGGAGATCCCGGGAGAGGACTGTTCAGGAGCTTCGGGGAAAAGGGGCTGTTTTTTAATTTTGTAACCTGATAAAGGCTTGCTGCGTATAAAGAAAATAAAAGAGCCTGATTACCGGGGATAGATGTTATAATGTGAAAAAGGCTTTCAACAGTCAGGGGAAAGGGAGGACAATCAAATGCTGAGGAACGTGGTCAGAATTGGTGTATCATTTTTACTGATTATGGTGATTACGGCGGGCACGTGCCTGGCGGCCGGAACACCGGACAGCAAAACCGCGCAGGAGCAGCTTGCGGAAAAGCTGGTGGAGCTGGGGAAGAGGTACGGATATATGTCCGTCGGCACCGCGCGGTTCAGTGCGGAGAACGACAGGGCTGAAGTACTGTTCCCGGAAGAAGCCGCGCAGCATGACCAGGGAATCCTTTTCTCTGATCTGTATGATTATGACGGGGACGGGAGTCCGGAACTTCTCCTGTTCAGACGTCAGAAAGGATATGTCAATTACGAACACGAGGAAGGCTTTATGTCATGCCTCGAACGCAGCGAATATCTGTTTGAAATGTACGAATATTATGAGTCGGGAGGCTGCGGGGTATCAGGCCGCTTTGTAGTCGGCGCAGTTGACGCCTATACCATTTTTTCCGACCATACTTCCATGACTGTATTCCGGAAGGATCAGGATGGCAGGACAGAACTCTTTATGGAAACGACCATGTCCGGACAGGATCACCCGGAGGACATCTGCCTCGTGAAGCTCCGGTATGAAAGCGGGAGATTCTGCGATTACAGCGCCATCAGATACGGCGCGATCAATTTTGGCGAGAACAGCGTGCGGTATATGGAGTCCAAATCGATCGAAGCGTTTGAAGCCCTCTCCTATTCCGGATCCGCGAATGACAGGCTCTGGGATATAAAAGCCTCCGCGGATGATTATGATGAAGCGTTCACGAAAACGCTGGAGACAGGCCTCGCGGATTTCGGACTGACGCTGCGCACAACCAGAAGGGAAGCCCAGCTGGAACATAATAAAATGTACAGCGGGAATGAAGGTTTGGAGGAAGAGGAGGCTCTGTGGGAGTATTCCGCGCTCGACTGCTACGGGACAGGGAGCGGCGAGCTGACCCCGCTCGCGTTTACATTCCTGCACAGAGACCTCCTGACGAATAGGAAATCCAGCTATTCGCTCAAGCTGAACCGCACAATCTACACAGAAGACCCGGACGGGACGGAAAGGCCCGTTCTGGACATGTGACATGTTTCCGAATGTCATCGAACACATACCAAACCGTACATTCCGGCAGGCTTCAGCCTCTGTATTCGAGGCACAGCATAGTCAGGTCATCAAAGGGCTCGGCATCTCCCTGAAACGTATCTACGGCGTTTTTGACGTTAGAAAGAATCGCTTTCGGGGGGAGGCCGGCACAGGTGTTCAGCGCGTCAATCATCCTGTCGGTGCCAAACATTTTTCCGTCCGGATCGGTTGCCTCGGGGACACCGTCGGTGTATAAAAAGAGCTTATCGCCTTTATCCAGCTGTAGCTCGTATTCCTTATATTTTGCTCCCTCCATACCGCCGATCACGAAACTGTGCCGGTCCTTGTAAATCCGGAAGCACCCGTCCTTCATGATGGCCGGATATTCGTGTCCGGCATTTGCCGCCGTGATTTTTCCGGTGCTGATTTCCAGGATTCCCATCCAGATGGTAACGAACATTTCCATCTTGTTGTTGGAACAGATCAGGTCGTTTGTCATCGCAAGGATATCCCCGACTGACTTGCTGATCAGAGCGTTGTTCTTCAGAATCGTCTTGGAAACCATCATAAACAGAGCGCCCGGTATGCCCTTGCCGCTCACATCCGCCATGACCAGCGCCAGATGATCCTCATCAATCATGAAAAAGTCATAGAAATCTCCGCCGACATCCCGGGCCGGTGTCATGGATGCGAACAGGTCGAATTCCTTCCTTTCGGGAAAGGGCGGAAAGGTGCAGGGAAGCATTCCCTTCTGGATCTGTGCGGCCAGGTTCAGTTCGGTGCTGATGCGCTCTTTCTCCGCCGTCATGTTCCGGAGACTCTCGGTGTTCTCCACGATCCTGGCCTGCATCGACCGGATCTCCCGGCTGAGATCGCCGAGCTCGTTTTCTGCCCGGATCTCTACCGTACTGATTCTGTCTGCCGAATAGGTTCCGTCCTCTCCGGGTTCGAACTGTTTCGCGGAACCGGCCAGGGCGCTGATCGGTTTTGTTACGTAGCGGCGCAGCAGCCAGACACTGACGATGGATGCCACAGCTGTCAGAACAAGCAGATACAGGACGTTTCTTATCAGAAAGTTTTGGAAATTGTGGATCCGGTCGGTCAGGTCGTACACCATCCAGAGCCGGCCCTCGCCGTCCTCAAGATCCAGAAGAACGCAGCGTATGAGCAGGTAATCCGATTCGAAACGTGCCAGAACGGGGGACAGAAAGTTTGCCGGCTGCACAGAGAAATAGCTTTCTTCACGGCCGAAATCTTCAAGCCTGCCGTATCTGCCGGTTTTTTTCTCGAGCAGGGCTGCCCTGTATACGACCCCGTCCTTCACGATTTCCGCGCAGACAGTGTCCAGATCTATAGAGCCCTGAATATCCGCAAGGTCCTGTTCAAAAGCAATGTCGTCTAAAAACAGACTGTCCCTCCCGGATTCGGGATCATCGGATGTAAAAGAGGGCGTTTCATCCAGCCAGTTTATAAAAGAATTGTCCGAGGTATCCACAGATGCCCGCGCACTCAGCATTTCCTCGGTACCGAACAACTGTGAGAAATAATTCAGATAGGGCACAAGCAAATCCCGGTCAATCTCCAGTCCCGTCATTTTTTGTTTGAGTGGATCCAGAATGGATTTGCGGTAGCTGTTGGCGTTGGCTGCCACCATCAGCATCGAGACACCGAGAGTGATCAGGACAATCAGGGTATTCACCTGGGCGGTCAGCTTCAAGTGGTGCAGCCTCTTTTTGGAAGGGCCTTTCGTCATCATTTTCAGTCTCCATAGCAGTCAGCAATCCGGTCTGCGGAACCGGCCCTTCGGGCAGGAGGTTTTTTTCATCATTGTCCGGAAGCGGCTCCGCAAAATCTCCGGGGTAAGGAAAAATGCCGGAAAGATCGTATCTGTTGTCATTTCTTTCGGGATTCTGTTACTAATCATATCATATCCGATGACAAAAAGTACGTCATGGAGAGTGAAAAAAAGCCCTTCCGGTCCTTTACGACCCTCTCGGGATGCCGGAAGAAGCGGGAAGTAATACAAGGGAAAAAAGAAAAAGGCAGTTTTAGAAGTAAGTGACTGAAGAAAAAAGAAACGGGAAGATTCAAATCCGGGGGATCGTCCCTGACAGGAGCAGAAATGATGAGAACAATTCTGTGTTACGGGGATTCAAACACTTTTGGCTATATGCCTCTTACGGGGGCAAGATATAGGATGAATGAGCGCTGGACCGGCCTTCTGCAGGCGAAGCTTGGAGAGGAATACCGCGTCATCGAGGAGGGATGCAGCGGAAGGACGACGGTCCGCGATGACCCGAAGGAACCATGGAAAAACGGCCTGTCGTACCTGAAGGCATGCCTTCATACGCACAAGCCGCTCGATCTTGTGATTCTGATGCTCGGGAGCAATGACCTGAAAATCTGTTTTCAGGCTTCGCCCCGGGAAATCGCGGAAGACGCAGGAACCCTTATACGGATTATACAGGAATTTCTTCTGGAAAAACAGGGAAGTGCCCCGCAGATCATCCTTGTTTCCCCGCCCGCGCTCGGCGAAGAGATCCGTAAATCTCCATTTTATGGAGGAGACGACGGCTTTGATGAAGAAAGCCTGGCAAAGTCAAAGGAGTTCCCGGGGTATTACAGGCGTATTTCGGACAGATACGGCTGCGCGTTTGTGGATGCAGCCCGGTTTGTCCGCGCATCCGCGGAAGACCAGCTCCATCTGACCGCGGAAGGTCACGCGGTGTTGTCGGAGGTCCTGTGCGATGCGGTCCTGAAGCTGGAACAGCCACCGGAGAACGCGGAAACCATCATGCGGAGAACACGCGGCCAGGATGTCCCGGACGCGGCGTGCCGCGGCGGTAATTGATATTGATGTGTTACACACATCCCATCCAGACAGATTCCCGGAAAATCTGTTTGATGCCGCAGCTGTTTGTCGCCGCATAAGGAAGCGGGCCCCGTTTTACAAACATCCACACACCAAACAGATTCTTACAACAACCCTGACGGGAATCGAACCCGTGCCCCCGGAGCGACAGTCCGGCGTACTGTACCATTATACGACAGGGCTATACCGCACTGCAGGCGGCTGACGGATGTCACCCGCCTGCAATGTGATCATATTCTCTATTCAGTTTTATAATCTTTTATGCTTTTTCTCTCACAGCTTTCGCTTTTGCACTCTATTTCACAGCTTTCGCTTTTGCTCTCCGCGAAGCGCATGCGTTAACCACACCTGCGGGCCGGCGTATCTACGATGATGATCTCATCCATAGTGACACCCAAAACCGCTGCCAAGATTACCAAGTTGTCGATGGACGGCATGGCTGTGCCGTGGATCCACTTGTAGATAGCCTGCGGGGTCGCGAAGCCGAACACTTCCTGCATTTCCTTTACGGAAAAACCGGCCTCGATACGCATCCTGTTGATGTTCTCACCGGTCGCAACAGTGTTGATGTAAGGTACTGTCATCATGTTGCACCCCCTGTCCGGCGATGTGATCAGCACAGGGAGAGCTGGTTACACCGCCTTATTCGATTTTAATTTCGTCCATCATGTCTTTGTCCTGCGCTGTTCCCCCTGAAATGAGCAGGCTTTCAAAACCATGATTTCTATACGTCTTTTTCATAATGCGGTTCTCCATTCCGAAAAAAATAAATAAAAAAACCGCCTGTCTTTTCGGACAAGCGGCAGTCTCAGCAACAGAAGCTGTGATCGATCTGTTTATTCCAGAATGCGCATAAACGCGCCTGGATCCAGATGTCCACTTGGTCCGGCCATCAAAAGGCATACATTAATAAGCCATTCAGCTTTCTCAGCTGCGGGCAGAATCATTCCTTTATGATCATACGGGCGATATGTATTGCTTGAACTGAACGTATGTATCTGCAGCATTGCCTTTCCTTTCCGAACCGGTGGTTCTGTTTGCTCTGCGCTCCAGTATAACACAAACCGGATCTCTTGTCATTATACCTGTGGTATAAAATCCGGAATTTTCAACCTGATTTCCTGAATTTCAGAATTCTGAATTTTCGGTATTCGTCACAGGTTTTATTCTTGTTTCTGTTCTTTTCTCCCTTTTCTTTTTTACTGATTTATGTTCCTGATTCGTGCCCTGAAGAATCCTGTCTGCCTGTGGACAGACGAAGCTGCAGACGCTGTTCCGGAGGTTCCGGAGAAGCTGCATCCGTCTGCCTCGGGTCGGCACCGCTTAGCACGCTGGATTCCGGGAGTGACTCTCTGGAACCTTCACACAGCTTTTTTAATTTATAGAACATAAATATAAGTATAGATATTAAAAATATATATTTACAAACGTATGTTTATGTTATAAAATAGTATCAGCAGTATTCGATACAGAGAGAACCGGGACTTCAGGAGCCTCAGGAACTTTTGCCGGCAGGGGCCTGCGTTTTGGAAAGGAGCCGCGATGCCGAGAAGAAAAATAGACAGGTCGACCTCCGCCGACGGAAAAATGATTGATATGAAAACCGGTAAACCGGTACAGGTTCCTGTGGTTCCTGTCATTTGCGCACAGGTGCGGCACTTCAGGGAGCTTGCCGGTATGGAGCAGAAAGAGCTTGCCGGGCGGCTGGGCATAACCTCCAATACCGTCAGCAACTGGGAAAACGGACGGGCAAGGCCGGACATCAACCTGATTCCGGAACTCTGCCGCGTCCTCGGGGTCAGTTATGCCGACCTCTTTGACGCCGCGGATCCGGGCGCGGATTCTGCCGGGCTTACCCCGCGGGAGAAGACGCTGATCAGCCGCTACGCGCAGCTTGACGCCGGGAACAGGCAGATTGTCGACTCGCTGATCGAGAGTATGATTACAGTGCAGGAAGCGAGGCAGTGCCCCTCCCTCCGCAGGTATTCTTTTTTCCGGAAAGCGCTTGCGGCCGGAAGAGGCGACCCGACGGAAGTCGATCGTCTGGCCGCGCCTGTCTTTCTCTACAGAGACCGGATCGCGGAAACCCTGGACACGTCTGCCGCGAGGAGGGCAGACTGTATATTTATGGTAAGCGGCGACAGCATGGAGCCCGTCTACACCGACAGGGATCTTGTCCTGGTCGAGAGAATCCCGGACGCTGCGGCGCTGAACGTCGGGGAGATCGGCGCGTTCATCGTCGGAAATGAAATGTATATTAAGAAATATTCGAAGGAAGGACTCGTTTCCCTGAATCCGCGGTACCCCATCCTGCGATTCGACGGAGAAGACAATGTCTTCCTGATCGGGAGAGTCGTGGGAAAGGTGGATCCCGCCTGCGTCGCGTCACCGGAGGACGTTGACAAATACCGCATGGTGCATGAACAAGAGGAAGACACGAAAAGTCCGGGAAACGCTTTCCTGCAAGGAACCGGATACCGGTCATTTTGAAAAGGAAGCATATTTTGTTCCTTTGCGACCGGTTTTCGCCGGTCCGGAAACAGGAGGATGCCATGGCTGACCGATATGAGCAATTAAGCCTGTTTCAGCAGGAAGCGCCGGAGAAAGGGCACGGCCGGCCGGACGCCCGTCCCGGTTACGCGGGCAGCAGGAATCCGCGTCCGGAGTCTCCGGATCTACGCGGCCCGGTCACCGTAACATGGAACCTGTGGCACGGATGCCGGCGGGTGAGCCCCGGATGCGCGAACTGCTATATGTTCCGAAGGGATGAAGAGTACGGAAAGAACCCCGCGAATGTCCACAAGACCGCTTCTTTCAGGCTCCCGGTAAGGAGATACCGCGCAGGGGAATACAAAGGCTTCTACAGGATCCCCGCCGGCTCCACGTTCTTCACCTGCTTTACCTCCGATTTTTTTATCGACGCGGCAGACGCATGGAGAACGGAGGCATGGGACATGATGCGGGAGAGAGAGGACTGCACTTTTTTTATGATAACAAAGCGCCCGGAAAGGATCGAAAAATGTCTGCCGGCGGACTGGGGAGAAGGCTGGGACAATGTACACATCTGCTGTACCTGCGAAAATCAGTACTGGGCGGACCGGCGCCTGCCTGTCTTCCTGGAACTGCCCATACCTCATAAATCCATCACGCATGAACCCATGCTCGAAGCCATCGACATCCGCCCGTATCTGGAAAAATACGGCGGTCTGTTCAATGCCGACGGGACGCGTGTCCTGGAAAACGTTTCCTGCGGCGGTGAATCCGGACCGAAAGCGCGCGTCTGCGATTACGGATGGGTACTTGACACACACCTGCAGTGCGTGGAATACGGCGTACCGTTCAGTTACCATCAGACCGGTGCAAAGCTGCGCAGATCCATTCCGGACGGGCAGGGAGGATACATCTCGAAAATATACGAAATTCCGAGAGAGCACCAGCATACGCAGGCAAAAAAAGCGGGACTAGACTACGGCGGCGGGATGGAAATCCCTGCCTGCCTGTCTTCCCCGTGTGAAAAAGAAGAACCGAATAATCCGGAGATACAAGACGTGTAAGCCTGCCCCGGGACTGAAGCTGCGGGTATTGCGCGATGAAGCTGCGGGACTCGCGCGCGAGCCCTGTCTCCTGCGCGCGCATCCTGCTGCTGAAGCCCGGGCATTGCGCGATGAGGAATAAAGCACCGCGGGAAAGGCGGCGGAGATCATGTGCACCAGTTACTACCTTGAAGATTCAACTGCCTTAAAGGGAATCGCCTACGCGGCCGCCCACCATAGACTCCGGAGCCGGATGATGGCGAAAATCCCCCGGCCGGTCGTGACACAGGGAGAAGTGAAGCGCGGCGACATCGCGCCTGTCATCGCGCCGGACAGAAGAGGAGAGGGGCAGGTCTTTCCCATGGCCTGGGGGTTCACAGGAAAACACACCCTGATTGCGACGCTGGATCTGGAGGTCCTGGAAAAGACGAGGAATCCCGTTCTGCTGGATGCGTGGACGCGCCACAGGTGCCTCATTCCCACCTCCTGGTACTACGAGTGGGAACGGCTCCGCCCGATCGATTCCTACGACACCTTCGGTGACCAGACGCCGGAATGCGAGCGGCGCAATCTGTACGCCGGAAACCATTCCGTCGTATGTTTCACAGACAGTTCGGAGGCAGAGCCCCTCGGCAGCCGGTTCATGGTCCAGGCGCGAGGCTCTTCCGTCACCATGCTGGCGGGTCTGTACCGGATCGAGGAACTTGAAGACCTGAAGGTCCCGCACTTCCTGATCCTGACGCAGGAAGCTTTCGGGGATCTGCGCACTGTACACGACCGCATGCCTGTCATCTTCGATACATCGGACGCCGACACAATCCGTGCATGGCTAAGCCCCGGTGCGGTGCCTCCGTGGGACGTGCAGAGAGTCATTGAAAAATCCGTCACGGACGTGATTTTTGAAGAGGACCCGCCGCGGGCGTCTTCGTAACAGGTTTGCACAGCATCTTCTTACGGACGCCGGAACACCCCGGATTCTGAGTCTTCCGGTCATCCGCGGCGGGGTGCCGGAAGACTTCAGGTTCTGCAGCAGTCGATCAAATATCCGCCAGTCTCATCGCCTTGAAGCCTGGGTGCCGGAAGACTTCAGGTTCTGCAGTGGCTGATCAAATATCCGCCAGTCTCATCGCCCTGAAGCCTGGGTGCCGGGAGACCTCAGATCCTGCAGTGGTCGATCACCTGCCGCAGGAAATCCGGGGATTCGTCATACAGACCGTGGCCGAGTCCGCGGTACATCTTCAGGCGGCTCCCGGGGATCTCAGCCGCGATCTCTCCGGACGCGTCCCCCGTAACGATCTTATCCTCCGTCCCGCCGATTACGAGCGTCGGGCAGGTGATACGCGGGAGATACGCATAGGCATTATGTGTCACGCAGGATTCCGCCTGGATCAGGAAACGGCGGAAGCTTTTCGGTTTCCCGAGATTTCCGAGAAGCCGATAGGAAATCAGTGCTTTGTGGAGATACTCCCCGGAATAAGAGCGCATGGCGGTATCCAGCAGGATGCCTTTGTAATCGCCCAGCTTTGCCATTTTTGTCCATTGCCGGACCACGTTCCTGACGGTGCTGTTCGGGCGCGCCAGCGTGACCGCAAGGACGAGGCTTCGCACTTTGTCGGGGTGGTCGATGGCAAGCCATTGGGCGATCATCCCTCCCTGCGAAACGCCCACGACGGCTGTGCCGGACAGGCCGAGCACATCCAGCGCTTCATTCAGTTCGTGCGCCATCTGTCGTGTACTCATATGCGGCGGCAGGTTTCTCCGGCGGCTGAAGACATATACCGTGAAGTCTTTTGCCAGCGCCCTGTAGAGGACAGCAAAAGGCAGGGCCATGCCCCGGACGGTTTTCAGGCCGTCCCCGACGCCCGGAAGCATGACGAGCACATTCCCGCCGTGCCCGAAACGGATATAATCCATCTTTCCTTCCGGCAGGGTCACACAGCTGTTTGATATATTCGAAAAAAACAAAACCGCACCTCCTCCCTGAAAACACTTTTCAGATGCCCGGCTTACCGGCATCCTTCAGGATGCCATACTATGTCTCCTTTCCGGCCAGAAGATTGATCCACCGCTCATTCTCCCTGCCGGGGCGGACGTCCGGGGTGATCCATAATTCCGTGATTTTCAGGGAGGGGAACTCTTTCCAGAATTCCCGTAAGGTTTCTTCGGTAAAATCCGTGAAATACCTGCCGTTCCTGATCCCCGCAAAGTTTCCGTATTTAAACGAAGTATACAGGATTCCGCCCGGCTTCAGCGCGGCGGTGATTTTATGCAGGACATTCCGCAGTTCCTGTTCCGGCAGGTGCAGGATGGAGGAGCAGGCCCAGATCCCTTCATAGAGTTCCACCGCGGACAGCTCCTGAAAGAGCATCTGCCGCACGGAGATTCCCGTGATCCCGCTTGCCAGCCTGCACAGCTCCGCCGACCCGTCCACAGCATCCACCCGAAAGCCGCTTTCCAGAAAAGCTTTTGCGTCCCTTCCGGAACCGCAGCCGAAATCCAGAATATATGCCCCGGCGGGAAGTCTTTCCAGAAAACGATTTCTTGCCGGACGCATATCCGCATCGAAGGTGGCGTCTATAAAGGTGTCTGCATGATCCGCGTAATACTGCAGTGTGATGTCTGCAGGTTCCGTTGATTTATCGGCTCTGTTTTTCTTTACGGACATAATTCATTTCCTTTTTCCGCTAATTCCTGTCACATCCGGGTTTCCGAAACAGCTGCTCATTTCTCTGAACGTCGTCATTTCATTTTTTATATTTGTGGTTATGAGTATGGCTCCCAGACTCATATGATTAAAGCTGCGCATTGCTCCGCCCTTACGAGCTGCTTTAATCATATTTTGAAGAGAAGGCTGCAAGTTTTGAGAAGAGAAGTTGTACAAGGACAATTATACAAGTCTTAAGAAGAGAGGGATACAAGCCTTAAGAACAAATCTGCGGCGGTTCCGAGGATCCTGTCATTGAAATCGTAGTCCGGGGTGTGCAGGGGCGGGTATTTTTCCCCGTTTCCGATATATACCATCGCCCCGGGGCATTCTTTCAGATACCAGCCGAAATCCTCCGAGGCTCTCCAGATGTGGTCCATCCGGATCGTCTCTATGCCGACCTCTTTTGCGGCATGCAGAATGCGGGAGAGGGCGGTGCTGTCGTTTCTGGTTTCCGGAAAATAGTCGTGGATCGAGGAGACAGTCCGGATTCCTGCGGAATATCCGGCCTGCTTCGCGAATGTGAGCAGTTCCCTTTCCATGCGTTTCATTTCGGATTCTTTTTCGGCCCGCAGTGTGACACAGAGTTCTCCTTCTCCCGGGGAGATTCCGAAATCGCCCGTTCCCAGGCGGATGCCTGTCACGGTACAGAGGACAGCCCCGTTTTCCGCGTCTGCGCTGCCTGCACCTGCAAGGTCGTTTGCGAACAACACTGTCTTCGAGAGGGGGAGAGCAGGGTTGTTCCCTTCTTCCGGGGCACTGGCATGGGATGTTTTCCCCAGAAAGCGGATCCGCAGGCCTTCTGACGCGGGCTGTGTAAGCCCTTCGCGGAAGATAAGGCTGTTTTCAGGGAAGCCGCCGAGGTTGTGGAAGGCATAGATCCCTGAAATGCCTTCTTCCCTGAGCAGTCCGCGGCAAATCCGGGCGCCCTGTCCGGTTTCCTCCCCGGGCTGGAAGATCAGGTACACGGTCTTTTCTGTTTCCATGGCGTCCAGTTCGAGGGCGAGCCCGCACAGGACAGCGCAGTGGCCGTCATGCCCGCATTTGTGGGAAATGCCCCTGTTTCTGGAATGATATGGCAGATCTTCCGCTTCCGGAATCGGAAGCGCGTCCATATCTGCGCGAAAAGCGATTCTTTTCCCACCGGTTTTCCCTTTTTTCACCGCAAAACACCAGCCTCCGCGGTCAATGACCTGCAGGCCGGTGTTTTTTTTCAGGAATTCCTGAATTCTGGCGCAGGTGCCGGATTCATTCATCGACAGTTCAGGATACATGTGAAGATGATGCCGCAGACAGACTGCTTTTTGGAGGTTTTCTTCTTTCATGATTGTCCTCAAGAGCATGCCCCGGAGCAGGCGGACCGTTTTTCCGGGAAAAACAAACTGTACAACGCGGAGATGTATTATGAACGCAGAACTCCGGAGCGGGCGGAGCATTTTTCCGCCGGATAAAAAACTGAACAGGAAAGGATCGTATAATAAACTCAAAGCCGGGAACCGCACGAACCTTATTTCCACGAGATTTCCGCGTGATGAGAAGTAATGAGAAATGTTGTTTTCAACAAACCGATTTCCGGCAAACAATTTTCAGCAAAC
>JAUNJS010000639.1 GCA_030533125.1 Eubacteriales bacterium
CGGCAGGTCCGGTGCGAAAATCCGCGGAAGAGGCGCCGCAGGAATCCACGGCAGGTCCGGTGCGGAAATCTGTCACCGGGACGGCCGCCGGAAAAGGGGACGGGAAGGGCTCCGGAGGGAGGCCGCAGTGGCTGCCGGGCGTCTGTTTCCTCGGCCTTGCCTGGATGGTCTGCGTCTATGCGGCGCCGGTTTTTTTCACCAAAGTGGACTATGCGCTCGAGTCTTTTCATAAGAACATCACGGGCGAAACAGCCCTGTCTTCCGAGCTGCAGGGAATTCTGGACGTAATTGCCGCCAATACGGATCCGGAGGACCGCATTACCGTGCATGCCCTGAAAGATATTATTTACGGAAAATCGGAGAGGCTCTCCGCCTCCAGATACTCATTCCAGCATGCGTTCGAGACCGTGGATCCCGCGAAAAATGACGAATACTTCGCGGAACTGGAGGCAGATCCGCCGAAACTGATCGTGCAGGGGGATCCCGACCCGGAGCGGATGATGGAATTTATCACCAGCCACGGATACCACTGGATCGCGACCAGTGAATCCGGGGAATTCAGGA
Organism: Eubacteriales bacterium; assembly: GCA_030533125.1. Taxonomy (GTDB): domain Bacteria; phylum Bacillota; class Clostridia; order Lachnospirales; family Lachnospiraceae; genus CAG-791. The sequence continues at coordinate 565 of JAUNJS010000639.1, forward strand.
TCTATAAACGCGGGGACGGGGACAGCGCGTCCGCTCCGGAATGGGCGGACAGCCTGTGCAGGACCGTCTCCTTTACGGAGTATCTGGACAGGCTCTCCGGCCTCGAAGAGGAACGGGATCTTTTTGTGTTCTTTGCGGTGAAGGGAAGACCCGGAAAGGAGCTGTCGGTCAAAAACGCCGATCAGCTGCGGGAACTCGGATTTCATGACACGGATCTCCTCCTGGATGATGATTACCACTCTTTTCTTGGCGTATCAAAGGGGAAGGAATGTCTGTATCAGTCTCTGGGCGGCAGCGGCGCGGATTTCTATGAGGGCAGGATCGAAGGACTGGAGGTCAGCCTGGCCAGCGCCACGAAAAAACGGGGAAATCAGGCATCCATCGCTGTGGGAGGCGTTGAATACGCTTTGGACCAGCGCGGGTTCAATATCGTCGTCTACGATGCGGAAACGTCCACAGTCATCGACTCCGTGGCTTTCGACACGCACTCCGGCGATACGGACTGTACCAGATAACCGGACAGTCCCGGGGGGCTTTTATCCGTTTGGTGGAGTCGGGAAGCCCCGGCATGGCAGTTTACTGCGGTTTACGCTTCCTGCGGAGATCCCGGGACGGCACACCTGTCCCTCCGCGGCGGGATCCGGAGGGCGGCACACCTGCCTTTCTGCGGGAATCCCGGGGCGGCATATATGCCTTTCCGCGGCGGGATCCCGGGGGCGGTTTTCGCCCTTTCCGCAGCAGGGACAGGCGCTCCGGAAGGAATGAAGAAATGAAGAAATATGCCCGGAAGGAAAAAAAGCTATGAAAGACAGAGGTTTTTTCTCCCCTCCCGGCAGAGGAAGGCCGGGGAGAAGGTCATATCTGATCAGCGCGGTGATGACAGCCCTGCTGATTGTCCTTCTGTTTGTCATTTATTTCGGATATGAACAAAAGAGGACGCTTCACGCGGCCCTCGAAGGGATGGAAGAGGGGGAAACCGTCCTGTCCTTCAGTGAGGACAGCGGATTTTTTTAAGACGGATTTTTTCTGTAGCTTTCCGCGATGGATAGTGT
>JAUNJS010000640.1 GCA_030533125.1 Eubacteriales bacterium
GCCTCGGTATCAGCTCCGAGCACGGGCGCGTCGGAGAATTCCGCCGCGGGTGTCTCGCTGAGCACGAAAGGAACGGCGGGATAGCGCAGATGCCCGAACCGGGGGCTTTCGAAGACTGTCATGTAGCCGTTTTCCAGCGTGTTCGGGAGGTCTGTGATCTCCGGAATGTCAAGGACGGCGCAGCAGGGGATTCCGAGTGTGCGGCACTTCTGCTCCACATCGAACTTGGACCAGCTGATCAGGCGCTCTGCCAGGACAGGCCTGAGGACATCCATGTAATCCGCGCGGCGAAGCTCATTGTCGGCGAACCGGGGATCTTCTTTCAGGTCCACCATATCCATGGCGTCGCAGAATTTTTCCCACTGCATCTGCGTCGCGATGCCGATCGCGACATAGCCGTCATTGACTTCAAAGGTGTCGTACGGCGCGCAGGAAGGGTCGAAATTGCCTTTCCTGGTGTGGATCTCCCCGACTGTGGAGGCCGCAGCAGGGGCTGCCTCGATGCAGGAGAAGATCGCATCCAGCAGGGCGATATCCACCTTCTGCGGATTTCCGGTCATGTTCCGTTCCATGACGCCCATGATGACGCCGGTCGCGAGATAACCCGCGCTGTAGTGCTCCGCGATCGAGGGAGCCGATTGTACCGGATACTCTCCCATCACGCCGGTCATGTCCATCGCGACGCCCTTCGCCTGCGCGGTCAGGGAACTGCCGGGCTTTCTGCTCCAGGGGCCTGTCTCGCCGTAATAGGAATACGCGACATACACGAGATCCGGTTTCTCTTTGCACAGATCCTCATATCCCAGCCCGAGCGCTTCCATGGTTCCCGCCATCTCATTCACACAGATGACATCGCACGTGCGCACCAGCTTCTTCAGGATCTCCGCCCCTGCCGGCTCTTTATAATTAAGAGTGATGCTCTTCTTTCCGCTGTTCAGATAATTGAAATAGATGCTCCCCTCCGGCAGCATCGGTTCCCAGGTGCGCGCCCTGTCCCCGATTTCGGGCGACTCCACCTTGATCACCTCCGCGCCATATTGGCCGAGATACATCGTCGCCAGAGACACGGTCAGCTTCTGTGACAAGTCAAGAATTCTGATTCCTTCCAGTGCTTTCATAAAACCTCCTTTTTTCCTGCGTTCCTATAGTAGAAATCCTGCTGTTAGAGATTTCTACTGTTATAAATCAGCTGTTTACTTTCTCTACAGTTTCTTCAAAAGTATTTACGAATCATGGTTTTGCCGCTCCAGGCAGCGCCGTTTATTGTTATGTCATATTTAAAAGCAAATGTCGTGCCAATCATTTCGGATCCCGAAATAATATTTTTTTCTTTTTTTGCGGGGATTATTTGTATATTTTTTCAATTAATGAAGAGCCTTCGCCGCGATAGGAAGCGGATTCTATCAAAAATCGAGTCTCTTTCCCGATCTTTTCGCAGTTTTTCTCCGGCTTTTCTCTATGTCTTCCCTGTAAATGAAGCTATATGAAGCCGGAAGCATTGTGCGCCGGACAGACTCCGCCGGAGATGAATCCGGGATCCTATTCAAATCAGAATAGCCGCGTCGTTCCGCGTATTCTCTTCTGAATACTCAAAAATGAATACTGAAA
>JAUNJS010000260.1 GCA_030533125.1 Eubacteriales bacterium
AGGAATATATTCAGGGCTGCATTTCTGTCTTGTTCTCATATTCGGTTGGAAATGTTTTCCGGCGCCTGCCTGGCAGGCCGCCGTTTTTCGAACCGCTCTTTTTCAGCGGCGAGTCATATACTACCACAGGTATAATGCCATTGCAAGCACTATTTTATATTTTTTTATTTCCGCACTGTTTATTAAATGGTTCTGATTTATCTGATTATTTGCCCGAAACGGTACCAAAATAGCAGGAATACAACATATTCAGCTCGTTGCCCGCGGTGATCGTGAACCACCCCCTCGTAATCTCCCCTCATCATAGATCTCAGGTTTCCCGACATCTTTACTCGACAATCCCGCCGCTGTTTCCGACATACAGTATCCCCCCATAGATGTGGGGTTTCCCGACATATTTATTCGACAATCCCGCCGCTGTTTCCGGCGTACAGACGGTTCCGTGTATGACCGGGCCGGCCTAAAAGACCCATGAAACTGTGCAGTCTTTTTTGCTCCTTTAAGAAAAGGCATCGGAGGAAGCCAAGTTATTACGTGGAAGATCCTTAAATATGCTATACTTATCATTGAAGTATTTTTTCATTTGGAGGAGGGCATACTTTGGTTGACTATCTGCTGGAAAGGAAACTCAGGGAGGAAGCCCCGCTGCTTCATCAGAATATGAGAGATAATGTCTTTGTGCTCGAGAACTCGCTTCAGTCTTTTCTCAAGCGTTTCCCCAGCTTCACGGATCATTCGATTCTGCACAGCATGGATGTTCTCGCATACTGCAATGAGCTGATCGGGCGTGATCAGATCCGGCAGATGAGCGCCGCGGAGTGCTATATCCTGATCATGGGCTGTTATCTGCATGACATCGGCATGGGAATCAATGACAATGATTTTGAGGAGTTCTCCGGAGAAATCGATTTCGGAGATTATTTTGAAAACCATCCGGACGTCGCGCGGGAGACCGTGATCCGGGATTTCCACAGTGAATTCAGCGGATGCTTTATCCGAAAATACCGTGATTTATTCGATATTCCCTCCGATCATTATCTGTTCGGGATTATCGCGGCCTGCCGCGGGCACAGAAAGACAGATCTGTATAATGAAGAGGAATTTCCAATCCTGGAGACCGGAGAGGGAACCGTCTGTCTTCCCTGGCTCGCCGCCGTTCTCCGTCTCGCGGATGAGATCGATGTCACTTCCGAAAGGAATCCGATGCTTTTGTACAGCAATGTCCGGATGCGCACGAAAAAGGATGTCGAGTCCTTCGGAACCAATGAATCCATTCTGGGCATAGACATTGAACCGGATGAGATTGCCCTCCGTGTCCGGCTCAAGAGTCCGGAGTTCCTGCCGCTTGTAGAAGACCTCGCGGACAAGATCCGGAATACGCTCGATTACTGCCGGGAGGTCGCCGCGAAGAGAAGCCGTTACCGGATCTCGCAGTCTCGTGTGACTCTGGTTCCCGCCGCGCCGGATATTATGCAAATGTAGGAGGGATCATGATGAGAACGACCATCCACGGAGACATCCTGACAGTCTTTCCGGAAGAAAACATCACTTCCTCCAACGCGGAACAACTGGGAAAAGCCTTTATGGAGATTCTCGGACAGAATCCGGAAAAAAAGATCGAGATTGATATGGGCGAGGTGGAATATATCTCCAGTGCCGGTCTTCGGATCCTGCTCGCATGCAGCAAAAAACTGGCATATCCTCTGACGATCCGGAATGTCCTCCCTCAGGTTCATGATATCCTGGACATCACGGGTTTTACCAGCATCCTGGATGTCCACAGGAAAATGCGGGAGATCAGCGTAGACGGCTGTGAAGTGATCGGCCGGGGCGCGCAGGGTACTGTGTATAAGCTGGATGAAGAGACCATCGTGAAGGTCTTCCATTCCCCGGACAGCCTTTCCCTGATCCAGGTGGAACAGGAGAAATCAAAGCAGGCGCTGATCAGCGGAATCCCTACCGCGATTTCCTATGATATCGTAAAGGTCGGGGAAAACTACGGCTCTGTCTTTGAACTCCTGAGGGCCAGAAACCTCAACGATGTATTTCTGGAGAGCCCGGATCAGGAACTCGAACTCCTGCGCAAATATGTGGATCTGATCCGCCGGATCCACGCCGTCGAGGCAAAAAAAGGGAGTCTGCCGGACAGCCGGACTGTCTTTCTGCAGTATGCAGACGATCTTCAGGGCGTGCTTCCGGAAGATGTCTCCACAAGAATCAAGGAGCTGCTGCAGTCCATGCCGGAGGATCTGCATTTCGTCCACGGGGATCTCCAGATGAAAAATGTCATGCTCAACGGCGACGATCTCATTCTGATTGACATGGAAACGCTGAGCGTCGGCAATCCCGTGTTTGATTTACAGGGCCCCTTTGTCACGTACGCCGCCTACACGGAAGACGAACCGGACAACCTTGTGTCTTTTCTTGGCCTCACGCAGGAAAAAGGCCGGTTGATCTGGGAAAAAATCCTCGAATATTATTTCTGCGACAGAGATGAAAACGCCCGCCGGGAAGCGGAGAACCGGATCCGGATCCTTGGCTATCTGCGTTTCCTGGACCGCGTGGTGACGCACGGCATGACCCGTGAAGACCTGAAGGAGACACGGATCCGCCACAGCGTGGAACATCTCCGGGAGCTCCTTCCGCTGGTCGATTCCCTCGGGATCCGGCCCCCCGTTTCCGGTATGTAACAGATTGCCGCCGAAGTTCGTCCGCATAAAAAACCTTCCCGAAACCGTTCGGGAAGGTTTTCTGCTTTTACGTATTCAGGATTGCCACGCGGATAAATGCTCCATCCGGCGTGTCTTTTTCTCCGATTTCACAGGGCGGGATTCAGTTATATAATCCGGAGACCATTCAGAAGAAAAACGGATTATTTGAAATATCTGTCCAGCAGGCCCTTGAAGCCCTGGCCGTGTCTGGCCTCGTCACGGGCCATCTCGTGGATGCTGTCATGCAGGGCATCGAGACCCATCTCTTTGCATTTCTTCGCGAAAGCGGTCTTGCCGGCGCAGGCGCCGTTCTCTGCTGCCACACGCGCCTCAAGGTTTGCCTTTGTGGACGTGGAGACGACCTCTCCGAGCATCTCTGCATAGCGGGAAGCATGATCCGCTTCCTCGAACGCGGCCTGGCGGTAAAACGCGCCGACCTCGGGATAGCCCTCACGGATCGCGGCCCTGGACATCGCCAGATACATGCCGACTTCGGAACACTCGCCCGCGAACTCAGCGCGGAGGAAATCCTTCATCTCCTGGTCGAGATCGGACGCGATGCCGATCTTGTGCTCGGAAGCCCAGGTAAGCTCAGCGCTCTCGTCGACGGGCTCGAATTTGGACTTGGGCTGTTTGCAGATCGGGCACTTCCAATCGTCCGGAAGATCCGCGAATTTTACGCCTTCTTTTTCCTCATCATAAACATGTCCGCAGACACCGCATTTGTATTTCATAAGTTACTCCTTTCAAAAAAACAAAAAATGGTATGAACAGCTGATGACCGCCGTTCAGGTCCGGAACCGCAGGAAAATAACCGGAAAGATCACGCAGGTGAATCTGTGAAATCAAGGACAAAAAGCAGTTGATCCGTGCATCGACGGGGCTTTTCGACGGAGAGACCACAGAAAAAACCGGCTGAATGACTAAGCTGTTTTCGACGGTTCACATGTATATCTGTACAAGTTCATTATGCATTTTCCGCTGTGTATTAGTCAATGCTAACGAACAGCGCGGGCCTTTGTGATTTATGCATTTTCCGCCTGCAGGAAACAGAAGGATCCGCGTTCCGGACCGTATTCTGCAGTCCGGAAGGCGGATCCTTTTTCACAATTCAGTTCCATGATCTGGTGTCACACGATACGTATGTATAAAAATGGTGTCACACGATACGTATGTATAAGACTACGCGTGCCGTCGCGCCTGCGCGCTCCCGACCCGCTCCACACATTCGCGGTATGTAATCGCAGCAGATGACACAGCCGGATCCGACAGGCCGCGGTCAGTCGGCGGTCAGTTCGATCTCCCGCCGCAGCAGCCCCCGCAGAGCAGCCTGGAGGGTCCACGCGTTACCTGTCCTGTCCTCGCTGTCGCAGGGAACGGTGACGGTCTTTCCGTCCTTGTAACGGATTGTCACTTCCCGCAGGACAAAATCCTTCCGCTGCGGGATGAGCGCATCGAGGCTCTCTTCAGGGACGGGCATTTCCGCAGGCAGAGGTTTACCGTCATTCGTCCCGGTCAGCCTGTCCGCGAGCTGCCGGATCCATGCCTCTTCCGTCCCGGAAAGAAACCGCTCGTATTCTTCATCTTCATGGAAAAACTCCGTTCCGATGGTCTCGTCCCGGTAGCGCAGGGTGCTCCGCGGCGTGGATTCCAGAAGGAAAGCCTGTTCCCGGGTTCGGGCGGGATAGGCGGCCGGAGACTGGACGAACACAATCGAGGTATAAGGAAGTCCGGTGCCTTGTTCCCCGCTTATGGACGTGTTTTCCTGCAACCGGATCCGCAGCGGCTCCGTCTCGGGGAGAAGGAGATCCTGCAGCCGGTTTTCAATCGCCTCTTTCCATCCCGGGAGCTTTCCCAGTTCCGTTTCCCAGTCCGCGCAGGGGAGCTTCTCAAACACTTCCAGCTCCTCCGGGGAGACTTCCACCCCGCGGCTTCTCGCCATGCGCAGGTACCGGTGGATGAAATAATGTCCGACTTTTTTGCTGGACATGTCGTAATAATAGGAGAGGCCGCCGCTTGTCGCGTTGTCGACGCTGTAATAGACAAAGCCCGTAAACAGGTCTATTTCCAGGCTCCGTTTATACTCTTCTTTTTTTTCGTCGAGGACAATCAGGCACTTCCTGCTGCGCCGTCCGACGGGAATCCGGTAAGAGCCTTTCTCATCCGTATAGTACAGGTATCCCCTGACCATTTCCGCTTTCATATTCTCTCCTGACATCATTCACCGTTCACGCCCTATCGAGGGGGTGAAAACATTGCTTCGCAATGTCGTAACGTTGCG
>JAUNJS010000641.1 GCA_030533125.1 Eubacteriales bacterium
GGAATCAATAAAGCAGAATAAGTGAAAACCGCGAAAAAACATCTGTCGCGGAGTTAATCATGCAAATAGTGCGCAAGAAGCGAAAGCCGTAAATGCGAAAAAGAAAACCGGCAGCGCGGAATCAATCATGCGCAACAGGAGGAATCCGCGAAAAGAAACCGCCGCCCGCAGCCTCGGGAAGAGGCCGCGGGCGGCGGTTTTTGATTCGTTTTTTCAGGACGCCTTCAGGCCGGAAATCATCTCCCGACGGCGGTTCTGCCTTATGCAGGCCGGAGCACATCTCCCGACAGCGGTTCTGCTTTTTTCAGGCCGGAGATCATCCCTAAAAGGTGGTTTTGTTATTTTGGGGAATCAGTATTTTTATTCCGCAAAAGCGGTGAAAGAGAGCATCAGGCCGCCGCAGGTGTTGCAGCCGTCCTGCTCAAAGCCGTATTCGCCGAAGGTGAACTCGCAGAGGAACGGGATGTCGCCGGCCTCTTTCCGGATCGCGGCCGCGGCTTCTCCGATCCGGGCGTCGATTCCGGCGCGGCGTCCGCCGCAGTGCACGAGATGGAAGGCCGCGATGCTGCCGCCCGCTTTCTCTTTCAGAGCCGCCAGGGTCTCGCCGGTCGAAGCGATGAGCTCGTCCACGGTGCATTCCATCCGGATAATGGCTGTGCCCGTCGAGAGTTTGTTTCCGACGTTGAGCGTCAGGTCGTCATTCCCGTTCATGGGATGACGAATGGCGACGAGGTCGCCCAGTCTGTCCTTGACGCCCAGCGGGGAGATGATGGAAGCCGCGAGCAGGGCGCCGCCCATCAGCTCGTCCGTGGACAATCCGCGCCAGTCGGCATATTTCTGCAGGGCGGGCGTGCCGTCGATCTCCGCCAGTGTCCGGTCATTTATGACTTTGGTGATGATGCCCATGTCGCCGGTCTCGTGGTAGGCACCGGTGTATTTGTTGGTCATCTTCTTGTCTGTGTAGAAGAACGCAACTGCAACGCCGTCCGCGAAGGTGCCGGCGTCTGTCCAGAGCTTCCAGTTCCCTTCGATCGTGTTGTCCGCGGCGCTACCGCCAAAGAACGGGGCGCGTCCGATGATTTCCGTGATGCCCTTAAGGAAGTATTCCTCGGCTCCGGGAGGCGCAGCCATATAGAAATAATCCGGCGCGCCAGTCTTGCCCGCCTTCTGAATCGCCAGTTCCGCCGCTTTCCGGCCGTCCGCCTGCGGATCGCCGCTGTTTGTGACGGACGCGATCCCGACAGCCATTTCGGGATCTGAAACAGCCATCACACCGACAAAGCCGTCGGGTCCGGAAATGAATCCCTCCGGCGTGATCACACCGGTAAATGACGTGTTGCCGATCAGGGGGATGCCCGGCAGAGCCTCTTTGACACCGGCCAGCATGGCCTCGACATCATAATCACAGCTTGCGTATACATAGGCCATCCGGAGATCCGGGAGGCCTGCTGCCGCCTTCTGCGCCGCTTCCTTTCCTGCTGCGCGCGCGTCTGCCAGAATACTGCTTCCGACTCCTGCTTTCATTTTTACTCCTTTCAAAACTGTCCCGTGCCCGCACAGGTTCAGGCGGACGCGGGACATAAATGGTTCTGCTTCAAAAATAGAT
>JAUNJS010000642.1 GCA_030533125.1 Eubacteriales bacterium
TCAACAGGACGACCCAGACCGGCTCGGTGTACTGCAGAATAATCGCGTTGCCCGCGGTCGTCATCTTGTTGGCGATCGCAAACAGTGTCGTCACGCCTGCCATGCAGACCGCCCCCGTGAAAACTGTAAAATTAAATTTAATGCGGTGACGCGTCGCGACAATATACAGTCCGATGACACAGGCGGCGATCGCGTTCCGGGCTCCGTTGATGGCCAGAGGATTCCAGGGCACCATCTTGATCAAAAGCCCGCCGAGCGAGAAACAGAACGAGGCGAGGAGCATCATGACCGTGCCCTTTTCCCGCAACCCGCGGGAATCCGCCCGCGCCTGATCTTTCGTCATGATAATCTCCTCTTGTCAACACAGATTTCCCCTGCAAAACACTACGCCGGACCGCAGGCTTTTCCCCGCAGCACATCGATTCGGGCTTGCGGATCTTCCCCTGCAAAGCCGTTACACCGGATAGCAGACTTTCCCGGGATTCAGGATCATGTTCGGGTCAAAGGCGCGCTTGATACGCTCCATAAGCCGGACATTTTCCTCCCCGACAAAGCGGGCGAGATACGGCAGCTTTCCGTGGCCGATGCCGTGTTCCCCGGACAGAAGGCCGCCGAAGTCCACCGCTTTTTCATAGATCTCCTCGAAACAATCGCTGCAGCGGCGGGCGAATTCCGCGGGATCCATGTCGTTGGCGCACAGCTTGATATGGAGGTTCCCGTCCCCCGCGTGACCGTAGCAGCGCAGGGACACCCCCGCGCGGGCGCCGGCTTTTTTTGCCTCCGCCAGGTACTCCGCGATCGAAGCCACCGGAACGACGACGTCGCATTCATCCATCAGTGAAAACTCCGCCTTGATGGCTTCGATAAAGCCGGAGCGCGTCGCCCAGACATCCCGCATCTTGGAGGGATTGTCCGCCACGAGGACATCGATGGCGCCGGCCTCCAGAACAAGATCCGCCGCCGCCTCGATCTTTTCCGCCAGGATCTCCTCGTCGTCGGCCTCCACGGTCACCAGAAGATACGCCCCCGGCACCGTTCCCCCGACCATCTGCGGGAAAACGCTCTTTCCCAGATGGCGCTCACTAGTGAGCACCATCTCCCGCTCCATGAATTCAATCGCCTGCAGGCGCAGCTTCGACAGTTTCAGCTTCGGCACAGTGCGGATACAGGCGTCCAGATCCTCAAACGGAATCACAAGGCTCGCCACGTCGCCCGGCGCGGGCAGAAGGCGAAGGGTCAGCTCTGTAATGATCCCCAGCGTGCCCTCGCTGCCGACCATCAGGTTCACAAGGCTGTACCCCGTGCTCGTCTTGCACACATTCGCGCCCAGGCGGGTCACGGTCCCGTCCGCGTAGACCACTTCCATGGAGCGGACATAATCCCTCGTGGCGCCGTACAGGACAGCGCGCATTCCGCCGGCATTCGTAGAGACGTTTCCGCCTACAGTCGCGTATTTCTCCCCCGGATCCGGCGGATACAGGAGCCCCCGCTCCCGGCAGGCCTCCGCCAGATCAAACAGCAGCACGCCCGGTTCGATTGTCACGAGCATGTTTTCCGGATCAAAAGCCTTGATCCGGTTCATTTTCTCCGTGCTGATCATCAC
>JAUNJS010000261.1 GCA_030533125.1 Eubacteriales bacterium
CTTCGCCGCAGCGTCGTAGCTGAGGCCCGCGCCAACAAGTGGAGCTTCCTCGAGGGCGTCCGCAAGGGCACCTTCACCGTTCCCGGCGACGGCGATGTCGATTTCGAGCCTATCTTCCAGATTATCCAGGACGCGGACTATGAAGGTTATGTCGTCGTTGAGGCCGAGCAGGATCCCGCGATCGCGAATCCGTTCGAGTATGCCCTCAAGGCAAGGAAGTACATCGCGGAGCACACCGGGCTTTAATACGGGTGTCATTTCCGCGCGGCTGAATACAGCCGGCCGGGAGGTCTTCCGTATCTCATAGATAAAAATGTCGGAAAACCGCCTTTACAGAAATGAGCTCTTCACGCCGAAACAGCGGTGGGATTGTCGAGTAAAGATGCCGGCAAACCCCGCATTTCAGATGAGAAAGAGAAAAATGTATGCCGGAGGGCTGTGCCCTCCGGCATCAGGGGATAAACAGGAAGCAAGGGAGGCCGCATTGTCCCGTCCCGGGCAGTCCGGGGATCAAACCGGCTGCGGCGGGATTATTCGGCTTCAGAAAGGAAAAGAACGGGTGAAACGGGTTGAATGTGCCGGTTTTGCCTGTTAAGAGGGTTAAAAATGGCAAACGTATTATTAGTTCCTCATCAGATTTTTACCGGTGAAAACGCTCTGACGGAAGCGGGACCTTCGATCTGCGCGCTTGGCAAGAAAGCTCTCATCGTGACGGATCCCTTTATGATTCAGTTCGGCAATGTGGCCAAGGTCGAGGCAATGCTCAAGGGCAATAACGCTCCTTACGCGATTTTCTCCGATATCACCGGCGAGCCCACCGACAAGATGGTTGAGGCAGGCCTCAAGGTGTATGCGGATGAAGGCTGCGACTACCTGATCGCTCTCGGCGGCGGCAGCTGCATCGACACCATGAAGGCCATCGCGGTCGTCGCGGCAGGCGGCGGCGCGATCACGGACTACATGGGCCGCATGATTGAAGAGGACGTGGCTCCCATGGTCGCGATTCCCACAACCGCCGGCACCGGCTCCGAGGCGACCCGCGTCACCATCATCGCCGACACCGTGAACCAGGTCAAGATGATGCTGATCGGACCGAGCATCGTTCCTCCCGTCGCAGTCATCGATCCCGTGTTCACCATGACGGCTCCGCCTTCCGTCACGGCCAACACCGGCCTTGACGCCCTGTGCCACTGCATGGAGGCTTATACCTCCAGGAGAGCACAGCCTCTGACCGATACTTTCGCTCTTTCCGCTGTCAAGCGCATCGTGGCGAACCTCTCCACCTGCTATCATGACGGAAAGAACGTCGAAGCCAGGGCCCAGATGTCCATCGCCGCCCTCGAAGCGGGCATCGCGTTCACGAACGCGTCCGTGACCATCATCCACGGCATGAGCCGCCCGATCGGCGCGCTGTTCCATGTTCCGCACGGCACCTCCAACGCCATGCTGATCAAGGTCTGCCTGCCCTTTATGCTGACAGGCTGCTATGACCGCTTCGCGGATCTCGGCAAGGCCATCGGCGTCGCGGCGGATACTGACGATGACAAGACCGCGGCCGAGAAGTTCCAGGCGAAGGTCATGGCCATGGTCGACGAGATGGGCATCCCCACTCCCGCGCAGTTCGGCATCAACAAGGATGATTTCTTCGCAGTCATCGACAAGATGGCGGACGACGCCCTCACCAGCGGCAGCCCGCAGAATACCTGGCATCAGCCCACCAAGGAAGACCTGGTCGAGCTGTACAAGAAGCTCTGGGACTGATCTGAAACAATCTGAAACAAGCTCCGGGATTGATTCCGAAGAAGAAGCCGTGTCGTTTCTGAGACGAAATCAGGATTGATCCGGAACAGACTCCGGGATTGATTCCGAAGAAGAAACCGTGTCGTTTCTGAGACGAAATCAGGATTGATCCGGAACAGACTCCGGGGATTGTTCAGAAAAGACAGAAAAGAAAAGATCGGAAAGGAGACAGAGGACGGTTCTCTGCCTTCATCCACTATAAAGACATCAAAAAAGCATCCGGTTCCGGCCGGATGCTTTTTAATGACACGGCCCGCGTAAGGAGTTTTCCGCCTGACGGCGGACGCGGGCCGGTCAGTGTTTTCCTGTCAGGCAGTAAAAGTATCTCAATCGCCTCTGCGCAGGCGGCTTCGGTGCCGGTCAGCATTTTCCTGTCAGGCAATAAGAGCCTTGCCTGGAGATTCCGGCAATAGAGGGCGGATCACGGCAGATGTCTTATACCGTGCCGAATTTGTAGATCGTCGTTGAGCGGTAGGCCTCGCCCGCCTTGAAGACCGGTTTTTCCCAGTCCTCTTTGTTCACGGCGTCCGGGAAATACTGGGTCTCGAAACAGACACCGGTACGCGGCAGGTAATCCGCCCCGTCCTTGCCGGGATAGGTGTTTTTGAGGCCGTTCCCGGTGTAGAACTGCATGCCGGGGAGGTCGGTGTAGACTTCCATGCGCCGGCCCGACCCGGGATCCGTGAGAGAAGCCGCGAAGCGCAGGCCGGTTCCCGGAGCGTTCAGCGCGTAGTTGTGGTCGTAACCGTTCGCGAAGCGCAGCTGGTCGTAATCCGCGCCGATGTCCTGTCCGATCTTTTTCTGTTTCGTAAAATCAAACGGCGTGCCCGCGACCCCGCGGATCTCCCCGGTCGGGATGGAATATTCGTCAGCCGGCGTGAACGCGTCCGCGTTGATCCGGACCTCGTGATTCAGAATATCGCCGCTGCCGTTCCCCGAGAGGTTGAAATAGGCGTGGTTTGTCGGGTTGATGACAGTCGTCCTGTCCGCGGATGCCTCGTACTCGATCTTCAGCGCGTCATCTTGTGTCAGCGTGTATGTGACGGAGAAATCCAGGTTCCCCGGGAAGCCCTGCTCGCCGTCTTTAGAAAATTTTGAAAACCGGACGCTGCAGCCGTCGGGGCCGTCCGGGAGAGATCCCTGAAACATATGCGTGACCCACTTGTCCGGCCCGGAGTGCAGGTTGTTTCTGTCATTATTGTTCTTCGCCAGCTGATAGCGCTTTCCGTCGAGCTCAAACGCGGCGCCGCCGATCCGGTTGGCATTGCGCCCCACGCACTCGCCGCAGCTGGTGGGATTGTGATAATAGGCCTCCGGGTTGTCATAGCCGATGACGACATCCGCAAACTGCCCGTCCCTGTCCCTGACCTTCATGGTGACCCAGGCTGCCCCGAGGTCGATGAACGAGCACTCTGTGCCGTTCTGATTTTTAAGCGTATAGGCGGTGACTTCAATTCCGTTTTCTGTCTTCCCGAACGAGTTGATCTGGACTGACATCTTTTTCCCTCCTCCCCTGATATTTTTCAGGATAATCTGACAAATCTATCTGACAATCATACGTTGCTGTAATCTGGATAGTACCATTACTTTATACTACCATCGGGTGGAGGTATTTACAAGAACCGGCGTTTCCGGGCTGCGGCAGAGGGCAGCTGCGCCGTATTCCCTCTGCGCTTTTCTTGTTGCTTTTTTATTCGGCAGGGTGTACTATACAGACATCCGTAAATACGGATAAAATAACGTGCCTGTTAATGAGGACAGGAGGACAGGAAGACGGAATGGATTACAGAGATCTGGTCGGGACGGAGCAGGCAGATCCGGGAGAAATGCTCCGGGAGGCGGAAGAGGATACCCTGTACAGGAAGAAGCTTCTGGAAAGGGGACCGGATCCGGACAAGGTGTATACGATCGAAGATTTCCGGCAGCTGCCGGAGGGATTCCGCGCGGAGCTGGTCGACGGGAAGCTCTTTTTTATGGAAAGCCCGTCGACCCTGCATCAGGAGATCGTAGGGGAGTTATATTTTGCGGTGGCCGGTTTTGTCAAGTCGAACGGCGGAAGCTGCAGGCCTTTTATTGCGCCGTATGATGTCTATCTCAACGGGGATGAATCAAGAATCCTGGAGCCGGACCTCATCGTGGTGTGTGAGCCGGACAAGATCAGGGAACACGGCTGCTGCGGCGCCCCCGATTGGGTTGTCGAGGTCACTTCCCCCTCTACGAGAAAGCGGGATCTCGGACAGAAGCTCTTCCTGTACCGGGAAGCAGGCGTTCGAGAATACTGGCTGATCAATCCCACGAACAGGGTCGTGATCGTCTATGTGTTTGAACTTGGAGAGGATGCCGCGTTTTATTCTTTTGAGGATGAGATCAGAGGGCATGTGTTTCCGGCGTTCAGGATCCGGCTGTCGGATGTGGTGTGAACGGGAAAGCCGGCTGAAGAGACTGTTCTCACTTTGCCACCAGATCGCTCAGTTTTTTTCCGTAAAAGAAATCATGCGTGAGCCTGTCGTACTCCTCCCACATGGGGAGCGTCCGGCAGGCGGCCGCCCTCGGGCAGGCGGCCGCGTTCTCTGCCAGGCACGCTACGGTTGTCATCGAAGCGTTCTCCGTCATCTCCAGGATTTCCCCTACAGAATACTCATCGGGCGTCCGGCAGAGCCGGTAGCCGCCGCCCTTGCCGCTGGCACCTATGACAAGGCCGCCTTTTACCAGGTCTTTTACAATAATCTCCAGATACTTCTTTGAGATGCCCTGCCTTTCCGCCACATCCTTTAAAGGAATAAATTTCCCTGCTTCCTGTTCTGCAAGATCCATCATGACACGGATCGCATAGCGTCCTTTTGTAGAGATCACTTCGTTTCTCCTCCGTTTTTTACTTTTTTATTCTTTTTATTCTTATGCGGGCCGGTGTCCGGATCGGAAACCGGCCTTGTTGATTTAACCTATTATAACGTAGGCGAATAGGTAAATCAAGCAAAAAAGTTTTTTATAACCTATTGACATAGTAGGTAAAAGGAATTATAATCTCAACAGTTTTGCGAAACAACTTCAGGATTGCTTTGGTAAGAGATTTCACATTTTATGATTTGATCTGTTTTATGATTCAGCCTGTAGAAAGAAGGCTCTTAAGAATCAATCCTCTTGTGATTCAAT
>JAUNJS010000262.1 GCA_030533125.1 Eubacteriales bacterium
CGTGTCTGTGCGTTTGCCGCGTCTGCGCGTCTCCGGGATGGGAGGGGATACAAAGGACGGTTCCGGAAGACGGAGAAATAAGCCTCTGTTCCTTCATTTTCCTGTCCTCCTCCTGTCCTCCGGCAGACAATCGCCATTACGCCCCGTAGAATACACATTACTATATTCCGCTGACACTGTTTTTGCGGTAAAGTATAGTGTGATGCAGGCTGTTTTCCTGCCGCCGGCCGCGTGGCAGGACACGGGCCGGGACGATCAAAAGATGACAAGGAATAAAAGGAGTTATAATGTCGATCATCTATAATGAAAACAAAAAAACCTTTTCCCTGCATACGCAGAAGACGACGTATCAGCTCAAAATCGGGAATCTCAATTATGTAAATCACCTGTATTACGGCGCTTCGATCCGCGACGAGGATCTGTCCTACCTGATCCGCCGCTATGACCGCGGTTTTTCCGGAAATCCGTATGATTCCCTGAAGGAGCGCACGTTTTCGCTGGACGCGCAGCCCCAGGAGTTCACGACGCAGCAGCAGGGTGATTTCCGAATCAATTCGATCGAAGTACAGAATGCGGACGGGAGCTTTTCATTCGATGGAAGGTATGTCTCCCACAAGATGTACAAAGGTCCTTTTACGCTGAACGGACTGCCGACGGCATTCGCGACAGAGAAGGATACGGTCGACACGCTGGAGCTGGTGATCGAGGACGCTGTTACGAAAGTACAGGTGACGCTTCTGTATTCCGTTTTCGAGGAGGCGAATATCATCATGCGGGCGGCGAGGGTCCACAACGGCGGCGACGGGGAGATCGCGTTAAAGAGGATCATGTCCGTGAACATGGATTACATGAACGGCGTGAATCTGGACATTCTCTCCCTTCCGGGGCGGTACGGACAGGAGCGGCAGGTGGAGCGCCAGCCGCTGACCCACCACGTCCATAAGATCCGCAGCGGGCGCGGCATCTCCTCCCATCAGCAGAATCCGTTCATCGCGCTTGTTGATAAAATGGCGAATGAAGAATACGGTGCCTGCTACGGCTTCGCGCTGATGTATTCAGGAAGCTTTCTGGCGGAAGCGGAGCTGGACCAGTACGATCAGGCGCGTCTTGTCATGGGGGTCAACGACCGTCTGTTCAGCTACCATCTGGCGCCGGGTGAGGACTTTGACACACCGGCCGTCCTGATGACTTATACGCACAAGGGCCTCACCAGGATGAGCCACAATTACCACGACTTTATTCGGAACAACCTCAATCACAGCAAGTTCGTCAGGGATGTCAGGCGTCCTGTCCTGATCAATACCTGGGAGGCGGCCTTCTTTGATTTTGACGATGTGAAGCTCGTGGAGATCGCGAAGGCGGCAAAGGGCATGGGAGTCGAGATGATCGTCATGGACGACGGATGGTTCGGCAAGCGCGACGACGACAATTCCGGCCTCGGCGACTGGGTCGTCAATGAGAAAAAGATTAAATGCGGCCTCACAGAACTCGTCCGTCAGATCAATGACCTGGGCATGAAATTCGGCATCTGGTTCGAGCCGGAGATGGTGTCGGAGGACTCGGACCTGTTCCGGGCGCATCCGGACTGGGTGATGGAAATCCCCGGCAGGCACGCGGTCCGGAGCCGCAACCAGCTGGTTCTCGATGTGGGAAGAAAAGAGGTCCAGGATTACCTGATCAGGAGCATCAACAGGATCCTGGACAGCGCGAATATTTATTATGTGAAATGGGACCACAACCGCGCGATCACGGATCTGTGGTCAAACGTCCTCCCCGCCAGGAACCAGGGGGAGGTGTCGCACCGCTATGTGCTCGGCCTGTACCGTGTGATGGACGAGATCATCAGGACACACCCGGACGTCATGTTCGAAGGCTGCGCGGGCGGCGGGGGACGTTTTGATCCGGCTATGCTCACGTATTTTGTGCAGTACTGGAGCTCCGATAACACAAAGCCGCTGGACAACCTGAAGCTCCACTACGGCTCATCCTTCCTCTATCCCGTGTGTACTATGGGTGCCCACGTGTCCGCGGCGAGTCCCATGGTCCCGCTCGAGACAAAGGCGGCCATCGCCATGTGCGGAACGTTCGGATATGAACTCGACGCGACGAAGCTGAAAAAGAAGGAAATCCAGACCTGCAAAAAGATGAGCGCCCTCTATCATAAATATTATGACATCAATTTCTTCGGCGATTACTACAGGCTGGTGAACCCCTTCCAGCAGGTCAACCTGGTGGCGTGGGAGAGCGTCGCGAAAGACAGGAGCGAGGCGCTTGTGACAGTTATCACCGTCAACCTGACCATGAACGGACCCCAGGAATACATCCAGTGCAGAGGCCTTGAACCTGACCGGCTCTACAAAGTAGAAGGGGACGGGAGCGAAATGACGGCGACAGGCATGGCCCTCATGCACGCCGGCATTCCGATCCCAAGGGAGATCCCGGAGTTTACGGCATTTATTTATCATCTGACTGCGATCGAATAAAACACAGAGCTTCAGGCCTATAAAAAATATACAGTTATAAGCGGAGACAGGGGACAGCCCCCTGTCTCCTTTTTTAAACTTGTAACTTTTTTTCCGCAGTCCGGCGTTTCCATTATGAATGCTATGAATGCGATTTAGGGGCGCTTTCGCAGGCCATAATGTTTCGTTGCTATTACAACCGGTTTTTTGCCATATATAAAAAACAGTTCCTGAAAACACACGATTTTCCCCTTTATAAAAAACACCTGATTTTTGTGGTGTATATTTCATTATGCACGATATGTAACTGATCACGAGATGTCCGGCTCCCGGGCATTTCCACACCCCGGTCCACAGAAGGGGCAGCCTTGACAACTGAATAATCGCCCTGCAGACTCCCGATCCACAGAAAAGATCCGCAGAAAAAAGAAGAAACCCGCATTTCCGCCACATTCCGATTGATATCAACTCCGCCGGCCCTGCTGCAGAAAAAAGAGAAACACGTATTTCCGTCACATTTTGATTGATATCAACTCCGCCGACCCTGCCATAAGAAAAGGAGGATCACGATTTTCCATTACACCCCTTTCTATGTAACTGCGCCGTTCCGACCACAGAAAAAATGGAGGATAGCCCTATGACAAACAAAATCAGTACCGGGACTCCCGCATCGATCGAAATGAATTCTGCTGAAATGAATTCGAGCGAAACGGCTTCGACCGAAGCGAATTCGAGCGAAACCGATCCATTCGAAATGCATGAGATGGAAATAGTGTGGACACTGAGCGAAGAGGGTTGTCTGTTTGTCACCGGCGTTGGAAAAATGCCTGACTATTCCTGTGGGAAACAGCCCGACGCACCCTGGAAAAAAGACTCGGAAAAAATCCGGGAGATCCGCATCGGAGAGGGAATCACCAGAATCGGTATCAATGCCTTTGCCGACTGCGCGAATCTGAACAGGGTTTCCCTTCCCGGAAGTATCCGGGCCATCGGAGCCTACGCGTTCCGGAACTGCGTCGCTTTGCGGGAAATCGTGTCCGCAAAGACCGAATACAGATATTTGTACGAACCCCGCGCGGCTTCCGCAGCGGTCTCCGCAGTCTCCACGAACAAAGTGGATCTCTCCGCAGCCAATGACCTTCCCGGGATCAAGTCCACAGCTGATTCGCCGGAGTCTGTGTCATCCGGTGCAGACCGTCCCGACTCTTCCGTCACCTTCGGAATCGGAGCGTTCTACAACACTGTCTGGGCTCTGCGGCGCTGGGGCAGCTTTTATTGTGCGGGCGGCATTCTGTATGCCACGTTCGTACCTGACAGGCACCTCATCGTTCCGGACACTGTGCGGGGACTGCACAGGTTCGCCTTCGCGGGCACATCCGCGGCGGAGATCACCCTGCCGGAAACGCTGGAATCCATCGATGACTTTGCGTTCTACGGCTGTCCCGTCCGGAAAATAGAGATTCCCTCTTCCGTAAAGGAAATCGGGCTTTCCGCCTTTACGAACTCCTCGCTGAAAAGCATTGAGTTTCCTCACGGCCTCGGGGAGATCCGATTCATCCGGGAAAAAGAGGACAACTCCGACAGGCCTGCCGGGAACGCTCCCGATAACAGTTTCAGAATGCCCGGCTTTTACCGGATCAGCCTGAAAGGCTACCATTCCTGTCCGGTTTTCCAGCGCACGCTGTTATTCGAAAAGGCTCTGCAGCCGGAAAAGAAACAGATCAGAAAAAAGAAAACCGCCGCAGACACGGAGTACGGGCAGGAGAGTGCCGCCCCTTTTGCCGCGGAGGTAAACAGGGAGGTGAGAACAGCCCTTTTGGACACGGCGAGAAATAAACCGGAGGAAACTGTCCTTTCCGGTTCTTCCGCAGCTGCATCGGAGGAGGAACGGAAAGCTGCCGGCACTCCCTGCATACTGTATCCGGCAGACCTTCCTTTCGCGAAGGCAATTCACGGGAAAATGCTCGAGGGAGATATTTATCTGTGTGTGGAATACGACGATAAAAAGGTGCTCTGCGTAAAATCATATGCGCTGAACGCGGCCGACGGGCATATTAAAGCTTACCGGATGCGTCCCGCCCGGAATGTCGGTCTTCCCATCATCTGGGAGGATTCCTACGAGTTCCTGGACAAAAAAGCATTCCTGGAAGCGATGGATTCCTACGGGTTCCATTCTCCTGAAGGGGAAATAGCTGCTTCCCGCGGAATCTTCCGCCGTGCCGGTGACAAAAAGACCTCGGAGTGGTTCCGCTGCGCAAAACGCGGCGGGGTTCTTCTGGACGGAGAACTGGAACTGAATCTCCTTGACCTCTGGATGAAATATCACTCCGGCAAACGGGTCAACACAGCAGAGGAAAACATGCTTGAAGATGAGAACGCGCGGATCAATGCGGAGAAGGAGGCCCTGAAAAAGGAAAAAGCCGGAAAAAAGAAGGCGGACGCCGGAAAAAAACAGGCCTTCGCCGAAAAA
>JAUNJS010000263.1 GCA_030533125.1 Eubacteriales bacterium
GCGCCGCCGTTGACGCCGGCGTTCAGCGGGAAGGTCTGATTCTGCGAGGGGCTGGCATTTTTGGTAATGGACTTCGTAACACTGATGGTGTTGGCAAGCTTTTTAACCGTGACGGTGACCTTCGCCTCGGCGCTCCGGTAACACCCTGTCTCCGCAGCACTGACAGTGATCTCCGCGCTTCCCGCAAAGCCTTTCTTAATCGTCACGTTCCCGTCATTCGACACCGTCACCCCTGTTTGATCGGACTTGTAGGTGAGCTTCGCGCCGCCGTTAACGCCGGCGTTCAGCGGGAAGGTCTGATCCTGCGAGGGGCTGGCGTTTTTGGTAAAGGACGATGTAACCCGGATCTCATAGGATTTCTTGGTAAAGTATCCCGGCGTGTCCGCGGTGTCGATCCGGGCATAAGTCGAATCCGTGTAGTTGGGGTCATAGGGTGTTCCGTAACCGCCTACCAATGCAGTGCAGCCGGTGAACATATCATCATCGAGGTCGTCCCTCCCGAGAGAAGTAGTCACAAACCGATCGGAAGCCAGAATGGTTTTCAAATTCACGCAATCACGGAATTGTTCCTGAAACTGAACGCTGGCGGAAGTATCCCAGCCGGACAAATCCAATTCCGTCAGACCGGTGCACCCGGAGAACATACCGCCAAAGACCTGTCCGCCGGAAGTATCCCAGCTGCTCACGTCTATATTTGTCAGTTTTCTGCATTCGCGGAACACTGAACCGAAATGATACGTACTGGAAACGTCAAACCCGCTCACATCCACTTCTTCAAGGTTTTCGCAGTTTCTGAACAGCGCGCTCATATCGCCCATTTTGGAAGTATCCCAGGTAGTTACATCCAGTTTCTTCAGGCTTTTACAATCGTAAAAAACCCCGTGTACCGATGTGATCCCGGAAGTGTCCCAGGTGCTCATGTCGATTGACTTCAGGCTTTCGCATCCAAAGAACAGGTCGATCATTCTGACGGCCCGGGAAAGATCCAGATTCTCCGGGTTCCGGACGCTCTCCATGTTATGGAACTGGTAGAACCAGAGCGAGACATCCCGCGGGGCAATCCTGTCAACGATGACGACCATTTTAACCAGATCTACACTTTCTTCCCACGGCACGTTCGTCTCCCGTCTTCCGGTCATGGCATAGCCGTCAATCATATCCACGGGATAGATCTTATAGACGCCGCTGCGTCCGTCCGGTGTATCACCGTACTGGAAGGCCATTACGCCGTCTTCGTACAGAATCGCGTAAACACCCTGCGAGAAGTATCCCGGATCGCCGGGCATATCAATTCTGGCATACTCTGCGTTCAGATGATCTTCGCTATATACGGTTCCGCTTGAGCCCTTCAGCGCAAAGCAGCCCAGGAACATGGATCCGCTCACACTCACGTTCCCGGTGTCGAAGTTTCCGGAAGCATGGATGACCTGCAGATCCCCGCAGCCCGAGAACATCTCCGACATGTCTCCGACATTAGAGGTATTCCAGGAACTCAGATCCACTTCCTTTAAATTGGCGCATCCCCGGAGAAGACCTTTCAGGTTCGTCACACTGGAGACATCCCACCTGATCAGGCTCAGTTCCGTCAGACCGGTACAGTCTGTGAAAGTTTCCTCCAGTTCTGTGACACTGGAGGTATTGAGCGTGCTCAGATCCAGTTTCCTCAGTGAGGTGCAGCCGAAAAACATCCTTCTCATATCCGTGACATTGGAGGTGTCCCAGATGCCCTTATTGTTCTCAATGAGAACAAGCTCTTTCAGTTTCGCGCAGCCCTGGAACATCCCCCGCATTGTGGTGACTCTCGAAACATCCAGGTTGCTGAGGTTGGTGATCTCCTCCAGATTGCTGAAGCCCATGAACCAGTAATCCACTGCTTTCGGCGCAATACTGTCCTTGAAGTCAACCTTTGTGACTAAATCCTTTTTCTCATACCAGGGCGTATTCGGTATTTCATCAGAATGCAGGTCATAGTTGCCTTCCATCTCCACGGGATATTGAGTCACCACGCCGGCCCCCGCCTCAGTGGCAGGGCCGACCTGAAAGACCATCCTCCCGTCAGAGTATATAACGGCGTAAACTCCATTCACAGCAGGTTCGGCATACGCCTCTTCTTCCGATGCGATTTCTTCGAGCCCGTCCGGAAACTCTTCCAGCACAAACTCTTCTCCCGGTTCCTGCGATGGAACAGCTTCCTCCGCGGATGCGCCGTTTCCGGCTGCTGTTTCTCCCGATGCGGCAGCATCCTCCGCAGTTTTCTCCGGTTCAGCTGCTTCCTCCCCGTCCTCTGTTATTATTTCCGGTCCCGCGGCTTTCTCCCCGTCTTCCAACGCTTGTTCCGGTTCCGCGGCTTCCTCCTCATCCTCTGAAACTTCATCCGTTCCGGCGGTTTCCTCTCCGTCTTCCACCAGTTCTTCCGGTTCCGCGGCGTCCTCCTCTTTTTCTGCCAATCCCGCGTTCTCCTCGTAGTCCTCCGGGGCCTCTTCCGGCGCTGCGGCTTCCTCCCCGGTCTCCGCAAATCCCGCGGTCTCCTCGTCATCCTCCGGGATTTCCGCATATTCCGCGGCTTCCTGCGCGGTCTCCGCATATCCCGCGGTCTCCTCGTAGTCCTCCGGGATTTCCGCATATTCCGCGGCTTCCTGCGCGGTCTCCGCATATCCCGCGGTCTCCTCAAACTCCTCCGCTGTCCCCGTCCAGACACTCTGTCCTTCCGACGGCGTCTCAGGGAAGGCAGATTCCGCTGCCTGAACCCGGACTGCAGTCCCCTGCATCCTCATGGACTGCGAATCAGCTTTTTCGAGGGTGACACCGCCGACGGGGATCTGCATAATCAGCACCAGGGCAGCTATCAGTCCCGTCATTGTCCGGCGCAGATTTTTCTTGTTCATTCCTTATATCCTCCTCTCAGACGCACATTATTTCACACGTCTGTTCCCTGAAGTCCCGCTGCGCCCGCAGCGTATCCCCCCTGTCAATCCTCGTGGATAATCAGGTTCTCATATGCTTCTTCCGTGACCCAGACAGCAGCGGAAAATCCCTGAACAGTAAACTCCCCGCAGCCCTCCTCGTCGATTACAACGTCTTCCCGGATTTTCCTGAGACAATCCTTGAACCTCCGCCCCGCAAAATGCCGTCCCACATACATCCGCTTACTGCCGGGCCGCTTGTCCGACAACAGGAGAGCCAGACCCGAATCGGGGTGCTCCGCATCCCCCTCCCGTGTCCAGCCGACCACGTCACAGTGATCCATATAGTCGTGCTGTTCCCCGTAGGCGTAGTCGTGCCGGACCCGCACCATGGTCCGAAGCCGGGGGATCGGGATGTTGCGCGTGCAGGGGATCCCGTACAGATCGCCGTAGAAAATACAGGGGACGCCGTCCTTGTGCAGAAGGATGAGGGCGTAGGCCACCTGTTTCATCCAGACGTTGACGAAGGATTCCAGAGACTGTCCCGGCTGGGAGTCATGGTTGTCAATAAAGGTGACGGCATGGTCGGGACAGCGCTGCAGCAGGGTGTTGTTCAGGATGTCCGCCATATTGTAGTTTCCTTCCGCGTAGGACATTTCCCGGATATTGAAATGGAGCGGAACATCAAACAGGGACATGCAGTAGTCGACCCGGTTCAGGTAATCCAGCAGCGCGTTCACGTCTCCGCTCCAGTACTCACCCACGGCGGGCAGGCAGGCTTTCTTATATTCCCTCATCTCCCGCAGCCAGTCCTTTATGAACCCGGCGCTGATGTGCTTCACCGCGTCCATGCGGAAACCGTCCACCCCGGTAAAGTCCAGATACCAGCGGCCCCAGCGCAGCAGTTCCTCCCGCACCTCCGGAGACTGTACGTCTACGTCCGCGCCCATGAGGAAGTCATAATTGCCGTATTCCCGGTCTACATCCTGTGCCCACTGCTTGTCCGCGAACCGGTAGATGTGTCCGGTCTGGCGGGTGTAATTATCCCAGTCCACGCCGGTGAAATGCCGATGGTTCCACTTAAAGTCGGAATAGACGCCTGCCCGGCCCGGAAAATTGAACACTGTGGGGGCTGAGATGGTCACGGGGGAGGACTGGACCGCCATGCGGTTATAGGGATCCACATAGACCGCGGATGCGTCTTCAAATCCGTCCGCCCCTACCCGGTGGTTCAGCACCGTGTCCGCCAGCACGGAAATACCGTTCTTCTGGAAAGACCGGACGGCCTCCTGATATTCTTCCCGGCTGCCGTACTTGGTCTTGTCACAGCCCTTCTGGTTGAACTCGCCAAGGTCGTACAGATCGTACACCGCGTAGCCTACATTGTCCTCCATAAACCCCACTTTGAACGCGGGGGGCAGCCAGACGTCTGTGATGCCGAACTCCGCCAGACGGGAGGCCTGCGCGATACACTTTTTCCACAGGACATGGTTTCCGGAGACATACCATTCAAAATACTGGATGATTGTTCTGTTATCCGCCATTTTACACCTCCGTATAGGTGTTCACTACAGAGGGTTTCGCGTGGTATTTCGCGATCTGCGGGACGATGGATGTAAAGTGGGGGGTCCTGAAGTGCGCGTCCAGACTCTCCTGATCCCGCCAGAATTCCAGAAGGACAAACTCACCGGGATGTTCCCTGTCCCGGTAGAGCGTGTAGGAAATGTTTCCCTCCTCCTCCACGGTCTTCGCGATCAGCTCCCGGATCAGGGGCAGGTAGTCCTCAACGTGTTCCGGCCGGATATAATCCCGGGCAGTGGACATAATCATAATTGTTCCTCCTAATCCGCTTAATGCGGTGCCGGCGCTCATGAAATATTGCCATTTTGCGCAGGAAATCATTTGTAAGTGCCTGATCCGCTTAAAGCGGAACCTGCGCGCACGGATTTTTGCCGTTTCGCGCAGGAAATCATTTGTATGCGCGTAAAAATACGTGTGAATTACAGCCCGCCCGTTCAGCAG
>JAUNJS010000264.1 GCA_030533125.1 Eubacteriales bacterium
GAGTATCACTGAGAAGCCGCAGCCCCTGCCTGTCGGCTGCCGTCCGGGAACGCGCCCGAATCGATAAAACAGGAAATCGGCAAAACCGGTAAAAGCGGAAACAGAGGAAGGCCGGAATCGATAAAAGCGGTAATTGACGAAAGCGCGAATCGATATATCCCGATTGTATATATTTGATAGTTTTGATGGTTTTTTCGCAGCGGGCCGCGGTTAGAGGTTGTTTGGGAAAAACAATTATTATAAAATATGATTGTTATATCTGCCGGCGGCTGCGGACGGGTGGTCAGCGGATTCAAGTACAGTTGTTTTCGCGGAAATTGCGGTCCGGTTACGCGCCCGGAGGTTCCGGCCTGATACGGCAGACAGAGAAGCTGCGGAGGTGTTTTTGCAGGGATGTAACGTTGTCCAAGTCGGGGTTGTGAGGTTGACCAATGTCATTTTCAGAGATTTACAACAATCATTTCTCAGTGGTGCAGAATCTGGATTTCTGTCTGCGTCTGGTTCTCGCGTTTGTCGTGGGAGGGCTCATAGGATTTGAGCGGAGTCATCGCTTCAAGGAGGCGGGGATCCGGACCCACATCCTCGTCTGCTGCACGACGACGCTCCTCATGCTGGTCTCAAAATACGGTTTCGCGGACCTGACGTGGGGAGGAGGCGAGGCGTTCTTCGGGACGCGCGGGGCGGATTCCTCCCGGATTGCCGCGCAGGCAGTCAGCGGCATAAGCTTTTTGTGCGCGGGTGTTATTTTCAAGGTGGGCGGCACAATCAAGGGACTGACCACCGCCGCCGGAATCTGGCTGACAGCGGGGATAGGTCTTGCCATCGGGGCAGGAATGTACATCCCTGTAGCCTGTACCCTGATCCTTCTGTGGGTGCTCCAGTTTATTATGTACCGGTTTCCGTACGGGTCCGACGCCCACGGAGGAAACCACCTGACGTTCCTGGCAAAGAGCGACTCCGGGTTTGATCAGATCCTCCAGAAACAGCTGAAGGAATGGCGCGCGATGGTGACCCAGAGCAAGATCACCCACAACGCCGACGGAACCACTGAATACGACCTGGTCATACGCCGGAAAGAAGATCTTGAGTACAAAATGATCAAGAAATTCGTTGAAGAACAGGGAGATATCATTCTCTCTGTCAGCACGAGTTCCCTTTATATGCATATTCACTGAACCGTCGTATAAACTCCCGCGAGTGCTGCTCCCGGAAAAAGCGTTTTGCAGCGGAGATTCCGGAGAGACCGGCCCGCACCGGCTGACGCATTTATTTGCGCGGCCGTCCTTAAGAGAAATCCTTAAGAGAAGGATAGGAGAGGGAAAAATGAAAAAGATTTTTTCAGGAATGCTTTTTGGCGCCGCGGCGGCCGCTGTTCTGCTGCTGATGCCGGCGGGCTGCGCCAGACAGAATCCGGGGGAAGAGACCGTAAAGACATTCATCGACGCTCTGGAGGACGGCAGCGTTGTCGCCAACTTTGACAAGACAGAAAAAGGTACCGGCGGCGGCACGGGCATCACGATTGAAGGCGGACAATACCTTGTTATCGATACGGCCCTCACGGAGGGAAAGGTGCAGGTCAGGGTCTTCAGAGGCGGGACCGACATTGAGACGCCTCCCGTGCAGGAGGGGGAAACACCCGCGACAATAGACTATGTCTTCGAAGGCAGCGGGACGACGGAATATCAGGAGATCCAGCCGGGGGATTATGTTTTCAGTGTGAATGTGGAGGAAAAGGCATCCGGCACCATCACCGCGTCCACGAAATCGTTCTCATCCGACGCGGCGGAACCGGGTGCAGAAGATGCTCCCGCGGGTTCGACAGAGGCTCCTGCCGCGGACGCTCCCGCGGGGAACACTGAGGAACCTGCCGCGGAAGCCCCCGAAGGTTTGTCAGAGGATTCCTCCGCGACTGCTTCCGCCGAAAGTCCTGCCGCGGACGTTTCCGCCGGAAGCGCGGACGCGGTTGATCTGATCATGGCCCTCGGTACGACACAGGCGTTTTCCGACGAGCCGGTGCCGGCGGAGGATGTGCAGCTTATTCTGCAGGCCGGTATGGCAGCGGAGAGCGCAATCAACCAGCAGCCGTGGTTTTTTGCCGCGATTACGAATAAAGAAGTGATGGAGGAGATTTCCTCTTCCGGCAGCGCGCCGGGAGACGGGGCGATGTCCGCGCCGCCGCAGGGCAGCGCGCCCGGTTCCGGGGCCGCGGAGGGCGGCGCGCCGCCTGCCGGAGAAAGACCCTTTGCCGGCGGGGCCAGGGCTTCGTTCGGGGACTCCCCTCTTGCCATTATTGTCTATATGGATCAGAACACTTCTTCCCCGGACCCCGCCTTTGACTGCGGCCTTGCGGTGAAGAATATGTGTATTGCCGCCGGTTCCCTCGGGTACGGGGTGAAAATTGTCTCTTCGCCGAACATGACGCTCAATGGGACAGAGCATGACCTGATCTGCGAAAAGCTGGGCGTTGACCCTGCCCTGACCGCCGAAGCGGTCCTGCTGGTCGGAAAACCGGACCTTACCGCAGACGCGGTCTCCGGCGCGAGCACGAGGGCGGAGATGTCCGAAAAGGCTGTTATCATCGATTGATAAACAACCGGCGTGATGACATGCGCGCGGAAACGGCACATGGATTGAGAACAGGAGCTCCCGGTCGTGCGAAGAAAGCCGCAGACCGGGAGCTCTTTTTCCACGGACCGCCGGAACGGCGGGCTTGCGGGACAGTACTCTGCGCGGGAAACAGTTGCTTCAGAACATGGCATGCCGGCTCAAACTGCGTATTTGTAAAACTGCGCGTGACGACGCGTGCCGCCGCGCCCGCGAGGGACACCGGTCAATCCGGACAGAAAACAGAAATGGAGCAGAAAATGATCGACACAATCACAGAGATCGTCAGGCAGTATCTGCCGGAGAAAAACCGCGCAGTCACGGAAGAGTCTCTCCTGAAAGAGGACCTCGGACTGGATTCCTTTGATATTATGCATATCATCATGGCGTGCGAGGACGCGCTAGGCACCCGGATCGCGGGGGAGGTGATCGGCGATTTTATTTCCGTAAAGGATATCCGGAGAGTATTTGAAAAAAAGGGCAGGACGGAAAAGACGGAATAGGGGCTGCGGAATAACAGGATTGCTGCGGGAATAACAGCTTGACATCATTATCCCGCAAAGATATAATCTCCGCATGGCTTTTTTACAGAGTCCCGGTCTTATTTCGGAAAAAAAAGACAAAAAAGACGGGTCTCTGTCTTTTGGCGTCTTAAATATGCCTGCATTATCACGGGCTTATCCGCGCCGGGCCGGAAATCAGAGTGGATGCTCGAAGAAGGGAACAGAGAGAATGTACAAGAAAGTAAACCCGGATCTGAATTTCGTGGAGCGCGAGCACGCGACCGTGAAATTCTGGAAAGACAACAATATTTTCGAGAAGAGTATCGAGGAGCGCGAGGGGCGTCCTCTGTATATGTTCTATGACGGACCGCCTACCGCGAACGGAAAGCCGCATATCGGGCATGTGCTGACCCGTGTCATCAAGGATATGGTGCCCCGCTACCGCACGATGAAGGGATATCAGGTCCCCCGCAAGGCGGGCTGGGATACACACGGCCTCCCGGTCGAGCTGGAAGTCGAGAAGGCGATCGGCATCGAGGGCAAGGACGAGATCGAGGCTTACGGAATCGAGCCTTTTATCAAGAAGTGTAAAGAGAGCGTCTGGCAGTACAAGGGGATGTGGGAGGATTTCTCCGGCATCGTCGGTTTCTGGGCTGACATGGACAATCCCTATGTCACCTATTATGACGACTACATCGAGTCCGAGTGGTGGGCACTTCAGGAGATCTGGAAAAAGGGCCTTCTCTACAAGGGCTTCAAGGTCGTCCCCTACTGCCCTCACTGCGGCACTCCCCTGTCTTCCCACGAAGTGGCCCAGGGCTATAAGACCCTCAAGGAGCGCTCGGCGATCGTCCGCTTTAAGGTGAAGGGTGAGGACGCCTATTTCCTGGCCTGGACGACAACCCCCTGGACGCTGGCCTCCAACATCGGCCTGTGCGTGAACCCGGAGGAGACCTACGCGAAGGTGAAGGCCGCCGACGGAAACGTCTACTACATGGCGAAAGCCCTTCTCGACAGCGTTTTCGCGCCCGCGGCTCCCGCGGAGGAAAAGGCCGGCGAGGGAAAAAAGAATAAGAAGAAAAAGGGCAAAAAGGGCGCCGACGCCGCTTCGGAGAACGCGGATGCGGCGAAGGAGGAAGCGCCCGCGAAAAACGCCCCCCCTTACGAGATCCTGGAGGAGATGACCGGAAAGGATCTGGAGTACAGGGAATACGAGCCGCTGTACCGGTGCGCCGCGGACACGGCCGCGAAACAGCACAAGAAAGCTTTCTTCGTCTACTGCGACGACTATGTGACGATGACGGACGGTACCGGCATTGTCCATATCGCCCCCGCGTTCGGTGAAGACGACGCCAGGATCGGCCGCCGCTACGACGCGCCGTTCGTGCAGATGGTGGATGACAAGGGCGTGATGAAGCCCGAGACGCCGTTTGCCGGCATGCGCTGCAAGCCCACGGAGGAGGAGATGAAGGAAGGCGCCGTCAGCGCCGACCCCGAGGTCCTCAAGGAGCTCGACGCCCGCGGCATGCTGTTCGCCGCGCCGAAATTCGAGCACGACTATCCCCACTGCTGGCGCTGCAATACGCCGCTCCTGTACTATGCGCGCGAGTCCTGGTTCATCGAGATGACAAAGGTCCGCGACGACCTGGTGCGCAACAACAAGGAGATCAACTGGATCCCCGCCAGCATCGGTGAGGGGCGCTTCGGCAACTGGCTGGAGAACATCCAGGACTGGGGCATTTCCAGAAACCGTTACTGGGGCACGCCTCTCAATATCTGGGAGTGCCCGGACTGCGGAAAGCAGATCAGCATCGGAA
>JAUNJS010000643.1 GCA_030533125.1 Eubacteriales bacterium
CGCCGCCACCCTTTCCAACCGGTATATTACCGACCGGTTTCTGCCGGACAAGGCCATTGACCTGGTGGACGAAGCCTGCGCCATGATCCGTACCGAGATCGATTCCCTGCCTTCCGAGCTGGACGATATCAGCCGGCACATCATGCAGCTGGAGATCGAGGAAGCCGCCCTGAAGAAGGATGAGGATGCCCTTTCGAAGGCCCATCTGGAGGACGTACAGAAAGAGCTGGCCGATCAGCGGGATCAGTTCAACGCCATGAAAGCCCGCTGGGAAGCGGAAAAAGAAGCCATCGGCAAGGTCAGCAGCCTCCGGGAGGAAATCGAGCGCGTGAACGCCGAGATCGAGCAGGCAGAACGCGTCTACGACCTGAACCGCGCCGCGGAGCTGAAGTACGGCGAACTGCCGAAGCTGAAGCAGGAACTGGAGAAGGAAGAAGCCATCGCCGAAGAGAGCAAGGGAGAGAACAGCCTCCTGCGGGATAAAGTCACCGAGGAGGAAATCGCCCGGATCGTCGGCCGGTGGACCGGGATCCCCGTGGCCAAACTCATGGAAGGCGAGCGGGAAAAACTGCTTCACCTGGAAGAGGTCCTGCACGAGCGGGTCATCGGCCAGGACGAGGCTGTAAAGAAGGTTTCCGAAGCCATCCTGCGCTCCCGTGCCGGCATTCAGGATCCGAACCGGCCCCTCGGTTCCTTCCTCTTCCTGGGCCCGACCGGCGTCGGCAAGACCGAACTGGCCAAAGCCCTCGCCCAGGCGCTCTTTGACGACGAGAAAAACATGGTCCGGATCGATATGTCCGAATACATGGAGAAATTCAGCGTCTCCCGGCTCATCGGGGCGCCTCCCGGATACGTCGGCTATGACGAAGGCGGCCAGCTGACCGAAGCCGTCCGCCGGCATCCGTACTGTGTGGTCCTGTTCGATGAAGTGGAAAAGGCTCACCCGGACGTTTTCAACGTCCTGCTGCAGGTGCTGGACGACGGCCGGATCACCGACAGCCAGGGCCGTACCGTGGATTTCAAGAACACCATCCTGATCATGACCAGCAACCTGGGCAGCGAGTTTATCCTCGACGGAATCGCCGACGGTGAGATCTCGGCCGAAGCCCGCGCGCAGGTCGACCGGATGCTCCGGACGCACTTCAGGCCCGAGTTCCTGAACCGGATTGACGAGATCGTATACTACAAACCCCTGACCCGGGATGAAATCGGCTCCATCGTCCGCCTGATGATCTCCGGCCTGAACAGGCGCCTGGAGGACAAGCAGCTGAAGGTCACCCTGACCGACGCCGCCCTGAACGCCGTCATCGACCGGGGCTTCGATCCCGTCTTCGGCGCCCGTCCGCTGAAGCGGTACCTGCAAAGCCATGTGGAAACCCTCATCGCCCGCAGGGTCATCGCCGCCGACGTGGCGCCCGGTACCGAGCTGGTCGTGGATCTGGATCAAGCCGGCGAGATCGTTATCCGGTAATCATCATTCCAAAAACGGGAAGAGTTTTTGCGGCTCTTCCCGTTTTGTATTTTTGCCTTCCTCAGGCAATCCCGGTCAGCGATCCCGGTTCCCGATCAGATCGCTCAGTTTCT
>JAUNJS010000644.1 GCA_030533125.1 Eubacteriales bacterium
TTTAGCAAATCAAGTATACAGGTAAATCCACGTTGCTACAAATGTGAGGTCACTTTATATTATCTAAGACGATGAGAAGGATACACTGCGACATCCGGGGAAAAGTACAGAACTGTGGCTTTCGGTATTTTTGCTGGTAATGTGCGAAAAAAGCCGGCGTGACCGGTTGGGCTGCAAACGATACTGACTGCGATACCCGGGTGATTCTGGAAGTGCAGGGAAGCGAGTCTCAGGTTGATCAGTTCTTTGTTCTGCTGGATAAAGGAAATGGTTACTGCCGGATCGACAGTATAGACAAGACCAGTGTTGATATCGACACTTATGAAAAAGGGTTCCGGGCACGATATAGACTCGACAAAAAAGCGAATTAAGCCATCTGCCATTCCTCCCCATGCGACATGCTTTATAGTTGTTACAATAATTGCACTAAAGGAGCCGTTATGTACCAATACCTTCTGTTCGATCTGGACGGGACACTTACGAACCCTAAAGAAGGGATCACAAAGAGCGTGCAGTTTGCACTGCGTCACTTCGGCATCGAAATCACAGATCCTGATACTCTTACGCCATATATAGGTCCTCCGCTTATTCCCTCTTTTATGGACTTCCATGGGCTCACGCACAGGCAGGCAGAAGAGGCACTTCAGGTATACCGCCAGCGCTTTGAATCTGTAGGCCTGTTTGAAAACAAGGTACTTGACGGAATCCCTGAAATGCTCTGTGCATTAAAACAGAAAGGCAGGTTTATTGCTGTCGCTTCCTCCAAGCCTGAAGCATATGTGCGCAGGATCCTGGAACATTTTGATCTGCTGCAGTATTTTGACGAGGTCGTCGGTGCCAGCATGGATGAAAAACTCTCCGCAAAGAAAGACATCATCAATGAAGCCCTGCGCCGAATGGGCAGGGCTTCCGGGGACCGCGATATTTTGATGATTGGTGACCGCATGCATGATGTAGAAGGCGCAAAGCTTTGCGGTCTGGATAGTCTCGGAATTTATACGGGCTTTGCGCCTGAGGGCGAGTTGGAGAAGGCTGGTGCAACATATGTATTCCACACGATTAAGGAAATGGCAGATTTCCTGCTTCGTGATGAATAGACTCCTATTGTATTATGCCCCCCTCAACAACACTATCTGTAATTAATAAACGCCAGCCCGATCAAACAGATCACAACGCCAACGATCTTGTTCCAAGTCACCGCCTCATGGAAGAGCAGATGCCCGGCGACCATAAGGCTCGCCGCCAGAAAAGCGCTTTGAACAACGAACGCCGTACTTACCTGCCAACCTGCCTTGTATGCGAAGATCCAGCCCGCTTCCAGTCCCACGATCACAATGCCCAGAACGAACGGCGCCCAATTCAGCTTACTGTATTCCTTCAAGATGCTCGTGCGCTCTCCCAGAGCAAAAAACAGTATGGCCGAAGCCACCGCTCCCACCAGATATGTAACCGTCAGCGAGGCGAAGGGATTTATCTTCTCCGGAACGGACTTTGCACACACCTGATAAACAGTATTGGACAGGATCAGCAGGGCCATCGGCCATACAAATGAAAACATGGAAACCTCCTAAAGAAAACCTCC
>JAUNJS010000265.1 GCA_030533125.1 Eubacteriales bacterium
CCCGGGACAGTTTGTCCCGGGACAGTTCTTTCCGGGTCGGTTTTTCCCGGGGCAGTTCCCGCCGTGCATGATGATGCCCGGACCGCCCGGAAACGGACAATGTGCCCCCGGACAGTCCGCGCCGCGCAGGCCCGCGCCCGGACAGGGATTCCCCGCGGGGGGATTCCCGCTGCCGTTTTTCCGCATGCCTCCGTTCCCGGCCGCGCCGCAGAATCAGTTTCCCTGTCAGGGAGAACAGGGCGGCAGCGGCGGACAGCAGATGCCGTGTACGGGAAGCCGCCCGCAGACGCGGAACAGCAGTGAGGGCGGCGGGGAGGATGTACAGCCCGCTGTTTCCATACTGAACGACGTTCTGGGTACGCTGTTCCACGCCTCGAAGTATGACCGGTACTACGAGGAATGACGGCTGCGGAGACCGCAGGGGACGCCGGGAACCGGTGAAAGAACACAATCAGGATGATGGAGGTACAGGAATGGCATATACGCTGAAATATCCTGACACGATAAAAAAACGTATCGAAGACGGAGAGATCATTGAGCAGAAAATCTGGCAGCTGATCAGGGAGCTGAATTCCTTTGACGAGGATCATTTGAACGCGGACGCGCTGGTTGACGGGATCAGGACCTACACCTACAGGCAGATGTTCCGTAAATGGGATCAGTACGCGGAGGTGTTTTCGGCACTTGACATAACCGGCCGGAATGAATCCAGAGCAGGTCTTTTGCCCGATTTTTCGACCGAGGCGATTTTTTCCCTGTACGCGCTGAACATGACGGGCGCCTCTGTTTCCATCATTCATCCCATGGATTTTCTGGATCTGAAGCGCTGGGAGAAGATGCTTGAAGTCGAGGGGATCACGGATCTGGTTCTGTGTGACACGCTGCTGACACCTAAGACGCTGGAGAGCCTTGTCAGCTCTATGGACAGGTGCGGACTCCGGAATATCATCGTCCTGCACAGCGCGGGAAAAAGCAGGTTCGCGTATTGTGACACGGGCCTGCCGCGGAAGACGCACTACAAGATGCTGAAGGAGGTCCGCGGCGCGCTGTTTATGAAGGATCTCCTGAAAAAATACGAGGCATATCCTGTCGTCAGCGTCAGGGATGTATCCAGGGACGACGCAGTGATTCTGCATACTTCCGGCACGACCAGCGGCATTCACAAGCCGGTGCCGCTCTCCGACAGGGGAATAAATGAAGCGGTGGTAAGGCTTCTCCGCACAGAGCAGTTCCAGTCCTTCGAAAAGCCGCTCTCCGTGATGATGATGCTTGATATCACGACGGCATTTCCCATGATTGATATGCTCCATCTGCCGCTCGCCTTCGGAGGCAGGGTGATCATTGTCCGGGGCGGTCTGACGAATCCGATGGTGCCCTTCCTTATTCCGGAATATCAGGTGAATATCCTGTTTATGGCCAAGTTCCTTATTGATATTATCGCGAAGATTCCGGTCCGCTTTGATTTTTCGAGTATCGAATATATATTTGTCGGAGGGGTGCAGACCTCCGCGGATACAAAAAAGAGAATGGAATCTCTCATGAGAAGATACGGCTGTAAAGCCGGGGTTTCGAACGGGTACGGCTGTACAGAAACCGGAGCCGCCTCGATTCTGGCATCGCCCGACCGGGACGACGATGCCATAGGATATCCGCTTCCGGGAGTTAAAGTGAAGATTTTCGATGAAGTGGAGGAAAAGTATTATAACCTGGAGGACGGCCCGAGAACCGGCGTGCTTCTGATTTCCTCCCCGTCTGTGAGTTCCGGCGCGTTTAATGGAACCACGTTCTTCGAGCTGGAGGAAATCGACGGCGAGAAATACTATAATACGTATGATCTCGTCACCGTCAATGAGGACGGAAGCATCAGCTGTATCGGCAGAATGAATAAGTATTTCGTCAATAATGAAGGCATCCGCTTTGACGCCGGTCTGGTGGAGGCGGCCGTCGGCGCCGAGCCGAACATCGAAACCTGCGGACTCGCGCCCGTGTACGACAAGATGCTGCACGACACGGTTCCCGTGTTGTATGTCCGGACGGCTGCCGGGGCCGGACGGGATGTTGAGGTCGTCAGAAAAGCGCTCTGCAACGTGTTTATCCGGGACAACAAGCTCGAAGAGACGAACATGCCGGAGCAGTGCGTGATCACTAAGAATATCCCCTGCAGCGCGTCCGGAAAAGTGGATGTTGTCCGGATCAGCAAAGGAGAAGTGTCGGGTCGGAAATACAGGATCAAGCCGGTCAGGCGGGGCGGCAGGGTCGTGGATCTGATCCTGAAACCCGAAAGGGGGGAGGCGGGTACGCCGGGAGTCACAGTCAACGGACTCGGAATCGATATGGAGGCCGCCGTGAAGGAAGCATTCCGCGTCGCGTTCGAGCGTGCGGGAATGTCCCTTCCCTGCGGGGGCACACACGGACATGATATGTCCGGACAGGATATGTACGGGCAGAACATGCCCGGAATGAATATGCCCGGCTGGTTTCTGCCCGGCTG
Source organism: Eubacteriales bacterium (assembly GCA_030533125.1). Lineage (GTDB taxonomy): Bacteria > Bacillota > Clostridia > Lachnospirales > Lachnospiraceae > CAG-791. The sequence goes on from JAUNJS010000265.1 coordinate 2,492, forward strand.
CTCTATGCCCGGCTGCTCTTCGCCGGTGCAGTCTGCGCAGGGGCAGAAGATGCCCGGTACTTCCAAGTCCGGACGGAACAATTTCGTGCCGCCTGCCTGCGGCAGGGGAATGCCGGGACAGTTCGCGCGGAGCGGGGACATGCCGTACGGGGAAACCCCGGGACGGGGGATGCCCGGAAATAACATACCCGGCTGCTTTATGCCGGGACAAGCTTCGCCCGGTCAGTATGGGCCCGGACCCTTTATTCTGCCGGGAGATATTCTGCAGTGGTTTTTCCAGTTCTTCCCGTTTTGAGGAACCGGAGCGGGAGTACGTCGCCGGGCATCCGGCCGGAGGAATATCTGCTGCGGTTATTTCAAAGTTTATCGCGTTGAGGAACCGGAGCGGGAGTACGTCGCCGGGCATCCGGCCGGAGGAATATCTGCTGCGGTTATTTCAAAGTTTATCGCGTTGAGGAACCGGAGCGGGAGTACGTCGCCGGGCATCCGGCCGGAGGAATATCTGCTGCGGTTATTTCAAAGTTTATCGCGTTGAGGAACCGGAGCGGGAGTGCATCGCCGGGCATCCGGCCGGAGGGATATCTGCTGCGGAAATATCAATATTTTACGTTTTGAGGAACTGAATCAGGCATGCATCGCCGGATCGCGGGCATCCGGCGCAGGGAACGCGCAGGGGGAATGAACATGTTACAGAGGGTAGGTCCTGAGATCCGGAAACAGAGGGAGAGCTGCTCTGCCGCGGAAGGGACGAAAGACTTTCCGCGCGTGGACGAAAGCGGCGCGGCTGTCCGGATCGGGGATGCCTCCTTTCCGGCGCCCTTCCTTTCGCAGCTTGAGTTTAACGCGCCCGTGCACGGGGCCTGGAACATCGTCCATGTCGGGATGCTGGTACCCGATTGTCATCAGATCTATGTCTGCGCGGACAACTGTATGCGCGGCGTCGTCCTGACGGCGGCGGAGATGGGCGCTTCGGAGCGGTTTTCGTGCGTGCTTCTGGAAGAAGAGGATCTCTATGAGGGGAGTCTCGAAAACGTCACGATCGAGGGAGTGGCGGACGCGATCCGGCGTCTTCCGTACCGCCCCCGCGCGGTGATGGTCTTTCTGGTCTGCCTGCATCATTTTGTCGGTACGGACGTCGCCTATGTGTACAGAACTCTGGAAGAACAGTTTCCGGAGATTGACTTCATGCGCTGTTGGATGGACCCCGTCATGCGAAAGAGCGGCCTCGCGCCGGAACAGAAGCTGAAATACTCCATGTTCCGCCCCATCCGCCCGCTTCCCGTCGTCCGAAACATGGTCTGCGACATCGGAGACAACCAGCCGCTGGACACGCAGAGCGATCTCTCGAGAGTGATCGAGGAGGAGGGATTCTCCCTGTTCCAGCTCCACGACTGCGAAACCTATGACGACTATCTGCGCATGGGCGCGGCCAGCCTGTTTATTACCCGCAGCCCAGCCGGCATCTTCGGTGCCACGCAGCTCGCGAACCGCCTGGGCAGGCCGTTTCTGTATCTCCCGCCCTCCTGCGGCGGAGAGGAAATCCGCGCGGAGCTGGAAAAACTGCGCGCCGCCCTGCAGGAATGCCGGAGAACGGAGACAGAGGATCCGGCCGCCGTACAGAAACCCGGTGCAGTGGCTGAACAGAAATCTGATGCGGCTGCCGAACGGAAAACCGCCACGGCCTATGCGTTGAAATCGACCGCGGCTGCCGTACAGAAACCCGGTGAGGCTGCTGAACGGAAAACCGACACGGCCTATGCGTTGAAATCGACCGCGGCTGCCGGTCTGAAACCCGGTGAGGCTGCCGGACAGGAAACCGGTGCGGTGGAGAACGCTGAAAAGAGTGCGGCGGCAGCTGACGCCGGGAAGGAAGAAGCCGGGAAGGCGCTTGCCCGCGCCCTCGCGCTGATCGGGGATACGGAAGTGACCCTGGATCATTTCGCGACGCCCCGGCCCCTGAGCCTGGCGCGGCTCCTTCTGGAGAGCGGTTTCCACGTGACGCGCGTCTATCTGGACGCGGTGACGCCGGAAGAGAAAGCCGATTTTGAATGGCTGCAGGGGCATTTCCCTGATCTGCTTCTCAACGCCACGGTTCATCCGAAAATGCGTGTCCTGCACGGGAAAGAAAACGCGGGACATATGCTGGCGATCGGTCCGAAAGCGGCCTGGTTCGGAGGAACGGCGCACTTTGTCAACCTCGTCGAGTGCGGCGGTCTCTGGGGCTTTACCGGGATCGCGAAGCTTGCCGCCCTGATGGAGGACGCTTATTTACATGAAAAAGACACCCGGGAGCTGGTGCCGCGCAAGGGCTTCGGCTGTGCGTGCGTGCTATGAGATCCGGGGAGCTTTATCCCCGTTGAAGCCGGGAGGTTTTATCTGCTGTGGAGCCGGAGAGAT
>JAUNJS010000266.1:0-1589 GCA_030533125.1 Eubacteriales bacterium
TCATGGCCTATAAGCGCGTCCTCGAAGCTCTCGCCCCCAGGCTCGTCGTCATCCGCACCTGCGATATCGGCGCGGACAAGACCATCGACTACATGAACCTGGACAAGGAAGAGAACCCCGCGCTCGGCTTCCGCGCGATCCGCATCTGCCTGACCAGAAAGGATTTCTTCAAGAAACAGCTCCGCGCCCTGCTCCGCGCTTCCGCGTACGGCAACCTGGGCATCATGTTCCCCATGATCATCAGCAAGTGGGAGCTTGTCGAGGCGAAGGCGATCCTCGAGGAGTGCAAGGAAGAACTCAAGAACGAAGGCGTCGAGATGGGCAGCTACCAGCTCGGCATCATGGTCGAGACCCCCGCTTCCGTCTTTGTCGCGGATGAGCTGGCAGAGGAAGTCGACTTCTTCTCCCTGGGCACGAACGACCTCACCCAGTACACCTGCGCGATCGACCGCCAGAACGCGAAGCTCGAGCGCTTCTCCGACACGCATCATCCGGCCGTCCTCAGGGCCATCAAGATGACCGTCGACGCCGGCCACAGGCACGGCGCGTGGGTGGGCATCTGCGGCGAGCTCGGCGCGGATCCGACCCTTGTCGAGACCTTCCTGCGCATGGGCCTTGACGAACTCTCCGTCAATGCCAAGAGCGTCCTGCCGCTGCGCAAGATCATCCGCAGCCTCGACCTCTCCAATTCCACAGAGTGGAGCCCGGACGAGGTGTAAGAAGTCTGATTTAGAACCTTAATAGCCGATTATTGAAATCACAACAGCCCGGTGCGTCGATCCCGTATAAAACGGGGGGAAAACGCGCCGGGCTGTTCTTGTTATCGGGGGATTCTTTCGTTTAAACTCTTGTGCTTATGCGCGTGAACGCAGCGGACTGCCGCTTCCTGCAGGAGCCGAGTCGCGCTGTTTTCTGCGCCCTTCGCGCGCGGTATTATCCGGTGAGCCCGTCCGGCAGCTCCTCCCATGAGATATCATTGGGGCGGGCTCCTGCTGCCGGGCGCCCTTTGCGCACTGTATTATTCTCCGGTCAGCCCGTCCAGCAGCTTCAGGATCATCGGGACAGCCTCCTGCTGCCCTGCGCCGGCCATGGCTGCCCGATAGGTTTCCCGCTCCGCGTAGAGCGCGCGGACGGTAGAAACAAGCTCTTTGTCCAGGATGCCTTTCTCCTCGCTCTCGACAAGCACTTTGGAAAAGCCCTGGGCCTCAAAGGAGCGGGCGTTGAGGATCTGGTCGCCGCGCGTCCCCGCGGACAGCGGGATCAGGAGATTCGGCTTCTGCAGGGCGAGGATCTCAAAGATCGCGTTTGCCCCGGCGCGCGAAATGATGATGTCCGCCGCCGCGAAGAGATGCTTCAGTTCATCCTTGACGTATTCAAACTGCCTGTAGCCCTCGACGTTCTCCAGGGAGGCGTCGTATTTGCCGGCGCCGCACAGATGTATGATCCGGAAGTCCGCAAGCAGTTCATCCAGATGCGCGCGGACGGCCTCATTGACGGACTGGGCCCCCTGGCTGCCGCCCATGATCATGAGGACGGGCTTGCCGGTGTCCGGGGATCCCCCGTCAGCATCCGCGGACGCCGCGCGGGGA
>JAUNJS010000266.1:1689-4886 GCA_030533125.1 Eubacteriales bacterium
CGGAACTCCCGGAGAGGCCGGGAGACGCAGGGGATTTGGCCGTCCCTTCCGCAAATCCGCAGAACCGCAGTCCCTCCTCGCGGCTCCCGGAAAAAAGCTCCGCGCGGATGGGCGTGCCGGTCAGGACGGCCTTCCCTTTGGGGAGTTTCTCCACCGTCTCGGGGAAATTGCAGCAGACCTTTGCCGCGGCGCCGAAGCACAGCCTGTTTGCCAGACCCGGCGTCATATCGGATTCATGGATGACACAGGGAATCTTCAGGCTTGCCGCCGCGCGGACGACGGGGACGCTGACAAAACCGCCTTTGGAGAAAACCACATCGGGGCGGTATTCCTTCAAAAACTTCCGCGCCTTCCCGAACCCTTTCAGGACCCGGAAAGGGTCCGTGAAGTTTTTGAGATCAAAATAACGCCGCAGTTTCCCCGTCGGTACGCCGACGTAGGGAATGCCGCAGTCCTCCATCAGCTCTTTTTCAATTCCGTTTTCCGAACCGATATACGCGATTTCATATCCCGCCTCCCGGAGCGCAGGCAGAAGGGCAATGTTGGGCGTCACATGCCCCGCCGTTCCGCCGCCGGTGAGGACGATCTTCCGGGTCCGTACAGCAGGCTGACTGCCGGAAGCTTCCGGAACGGTATTCTTCTTTTCCCTGACTTGTCTGACACGCCTCTTTTCCGGGGCGGTTTTCTTTTTTTGAATGAATGGCATGGCCGATTCCTCTCTCAGGAGCCGCCTGACAGCTGTTGCCGGCGGGATTCCTTTCTCAGGAGCCGCCCCGCAGCCGGTGCCGGCGGGATTTTTGTCTCAGGAGTCGCCTGGCAGCTGGTGAAGGCGGGATTTCTTTCTCAGGGGTCAATGAACCGCCGGTGTCGGCGGGATTGTTTACTAAGGAGCCGCTTAACCGTTGGTGATGGCGAGTTTCAGCGCCCTTGCCAGCTGGTCGGGACAGGATGTTTTTTTGAATCCGCAGGTCGTGCCTTCCAGGAGGCCGATTACTTCCTCCGCCTTTCGGCCTGTGACCAGTCTGCAGATCCCTTTCAGGTTACCGTTGCAGCCGCCGGTGAAAGCGACGGAGCGGATGGTGTGATCCGGATCCAGATCGAGCTCGATCTGTGTGGAACAGGTGCCTTTTGTCTTGTAAATCATTTTATATCATTCCTCTGTTATGGATGGGTAAAGTACGGTAAAACCGGGAGCAGGCGACGGGCGGCTGCTCCCGGTATTGCGTTGCGGTTTCAATATATTATTACATGTACTGCCTGCCCGGGGTGCTTCTTTCGTGAAAAACGCTCTGAAGGAGCGGGGTTCTTCAGGAGCAGAGTTCTTTCGCCATGGCCTCGAGGGCGGCGCGGCTGTCTGCCTTCAGGGCGGACCTGATGGTGCAGGGGTTCTTCAGGAGCAGAGTTCTTTCGCCATGGCCTCGAGGGCGGCGCGGCTGTCTGCCTTCAGGGCGGACCTGATGGTGCAGGAGTTCTTCAGGAGCAGAGCTCTTTCGCCATGGCCTCGAGGGCGGCGCGGCTGTCCGCCTTCAGGGCAGACTTGATGGTGCAGGAGTTCTCGAGGAAGGTCAGATTCTTGCAGCCCTCGAACATCGCCTGCATGGTCTTCTTCGCGACGGGCGCCCAGGAGCCGTTCTCGATGAAGCCGATGGTGCGCTTCTGGTACGCGCGCTCCACAAGGTGCTCGATGAAGGTGTGCATGAACGGGAAGATGCTGTTATTGTAGGTCGTGGTCGCGAGCACCAGGCGGTCATAGCGGAACGCGTCCTCGACGGCCTCGGCCATGTCATCGCGCGCCAGATCCGTGATGACGACTTTCGGGCAGCCTTCCTTCTCCAGCATTGCGGCGAACTCCATGACGGCTTCCTTCGTGTGGCCGTAGACAGAGGTGTAGGCGATCAGGACGCCCTTGTCCTCGGGTGTGTAGGAGGACCACTTGTCGTAGAGGTCGATATAGTAACCCAGATTTTCGGTAAGGACCGGTCCGTGCAGCGGGCAGATGGTCTGGATATCCAGCGTGGCGGCCTTCTTGAGCAGGTTCTGTGTCTGCAGGCCGTATTTGCCGACGATGCCGAAATAGTACCTGCGCGCCTCGCAGGCCCAGTCGTCGTCCGGGGTGTCGTTGGCTCCGAACTTGCCGAAGCCGTCCGCGGAGAAGAGGACCTTGTCCGTGCTGTCGTAAGTGACCATGACTTCCGGCCAGTGGACCATGGGCGCGAAGACGAAATTCAGTACATGGGAGCCAAGCTCCAGCTTTTCGCCGTTTTTGACGACCAGCTTTTTCATCGCGGGATCCAGGTCAAAGAACTGACCCATGAACGTGAAGGTTTTGGCGTTGCCGACTACGGTTGTGTCGGGATAGGCGGCAAGGAAATTCAGGATATTCGCGGAGTGGTCCGGTTCCATATGCTGGACAATCAGATAGTCCGGTTTCCTGTCGCCCAGAACCTCTTTCAGGTTCCCGAGCCACTCTTCGCCGAAGCGGATCTCCACCGTATCCATGACAGCGATTTTTTCATCCAGGATGACATAAGAATTGTATGCCATGCCGTTCGGGACATCGTACTGCCCCTCAAACAGGTCGATCTGATGGTCGTTGACACCGATATACTTGATAGTATCTGTGATCTTCATAATGCTTTCTCCATTCCTGCGTACTATGCGTACAAGAGTACAGATTGATTTGGCGACATAAAAACAGATGTCTATATCATACTCCAAAATGCCGTGGATTTAAAGCCCTGAATATAATGCGGACCGCATCCCCGAAGGGCTTGTGTTACGTCAGGCCCTCTCGAGGGCGTGACGCTGTACAACTTCGGATCATCCTCAAACAATGTATTTAGTTCCTGAAGACGATGTCAGAGGATGGTAAAAACCGGCAAAACGATTTATACTGGAAAATAGTCTGACCCGAAGCAGGAAATGAAGTATCAGGGGAAAAGGAAACGGGTTTTCCGCGCCGGGACAGCGGCAGGATTGCCGGGTAAAGATGTCGGGAGACCCCGCACCTGAGACGGGCGGCGGGACTGCCGGGTAAAGATGTCGGGAGCCCCCGCATCTGTGATGAGGATAAAGAGAGGAGTGTATATGTTCAATCGTCATGATCTCACACGGAACGCCTGCATGCTTCGAGGGCCGCTTTCGCGCCTCGGATATGACTGGTGGTGGCATTCTTTTACCGCGCAGGATGCCGAAAC
>JAUNJS010000645.1 GCA_030533125.1 Eubacteriales bacterium
ACGGACAATGTCGGCGAAATCTGCCTGGCCCTGTTCGTTTCCCTGTCCATCATCACCATGAAGCTGTGGCAGCTGATCGACCTGGCGCTTCCGCTCCTGACAATCCTGTTCCTGCAGCTTGTCATGATCTATCTCTTTGTCAGGTTCATCACCTTCAACGCGTGCGGCAGGAACTACGACGCTGCCGTCATCGCGGTCGGACACACGGGCTTCGGCCTTGGCGCCGTCCCTGTTTCCATGGCGACCATGTCCTCTGTCTGCGAGCAGTATTACTACTCCAAGCTGGCATTCTTCGTGGTTCCTCTGATCGGCGGGTTCATTTCTAACATCACAAACGCCATCGCGATCACGACGTTCCTGAACATCGCGGCAGGAATGCTGAAATAGGCATATGGCTTTCGCGGATTTTATGCCTGTACCGGCAATCTTTTGAGAATATGACCGTATTCCGGGACGGCACAACAGCCCTGGAAGAAAACAATGAGGGGGAAGGCTCCCGGCACTGCATGCGGTGCCGGGAGTTTTTGTCTTTTTCCGCGAAAAAGTGTTTCTGCGAGAATTATTTCGGGGGAACGGTTTATGCGGAAAATCCGTCTGCGGGGAATCTGCTCCTGTGGAAAATCCGCCGCTTCGGAAACTGTCCGCACGGGATTTTGTTTCTGCAGAAACCTGTTCCCAGGAAACAGCCACAAAAAAATCTTGTTTACCCGACTACGATTTTTTGTATCATTGTGCGGCAAAATCAAATATAATGAAAAAGATTTCGTTAGGAACTGTCACGAAATTAACTGCACAAATTGCGCAGAATGATTTTTCGAGATCAAGGAAGAAAACGCAGCCGTACCGGGGTACGGCGAGGCTTTCTGACGCAGATATCGGAAAATCAGGCAAGTAAGATGTGCAGATTAATTCGTGACAGGTCCTTAGCAGGGCTCGACGCCGGGAAGGGCGGCCACCGGAACGGCCTGCCATCGGAACAGCCTGACGCCGGGGAGATCTGCCGGCGGAACGGTCCGGCGATCGGGGAAGACACCGGGGAATCTGCATAATTATTCTGATTTATGGAATATGAAAAGGAGGCGCGGACGATTATGAATAAGACGCAGGGGAACGGTCAGGTGCTGACAGAACAGGAAATGCTGGAGAAGGAGACAGCCATCCAGAACAGCAACCCGTTTTGCGTCCACAACTACTGTGAGGTTGTCGACGTGAAAAAGGATTATGCCGAAGTGCGCCTGAAACTCGTGCCGGAATCCATGAATTTCCGGGGGACGGTACACGGGGGCGCTTATTTCACTATGGCGGATGTCTGCTCCGGAATGGTGTGCCGGACGGACGGAAGGGTCTACGCCACCCAGCATGCCAGTGTGGAATATGTGCGGGCTGTCTCCGGCGGCGTGCTGACCGGGCGCGGGACCGTCATTCACAGGGGCCGCACAAGCTGCCTGGTAGAGGTGCGGATCACGACGGAGGAAGACAAGCTCGCTTTTCTGGGGACGTTCCAGTTTGCCTGCATAGGAGGCTGATTATGAAGGAATTAAAGGATCTGATCCTTCCGATGGGCGAGGAATA
>JAUNJS010000038.1 GCA_030533125.1 Eubacteriales bacterium
CAGGTAGATAATGGAAAGATCCGATGGTTTGATGTGGATCTTCCGGATCAGATCGCAATCAGAAGGAAAGTATACGAGGACCGCGAGCGCTGCACGATGCTGGACGGCGACGCGCTTGACGGTTCATGGACAGCGAGTATCCCCCAATCGGATATGTACATCATTGTCATGGAAGGAGTCCTGGAATACTTCTCCAAGGAGCAGGTAAACTCCTGTCTGCATATGCTCTGCGACTGCTTTCCGCACGGATACCTTCTGGCGGAACTCCATACCCCTCTTATGGCAAAGAACAGTAAGCACCATGATGCTGTTAAATATACAAAAGCAAGATTTGGATGGGGCACCAAATCCGGAAAAGAGTATCTGGAGCTGGAACCGAGGCTGCAATTGATCTCGGAAAGAAGTTACAATGAAGAAATGAAGAAGTATTCTATCCCCGGAAAACTGATGGCAATATTCGGAAAAAACCTGAATAACAGGCTGGCAGTCTTCAGGTGGTAACCCGGGAGCATGAGCCTGTGAATGCAGAAAGAGCATCTTATCCGCGGACGGAGTAAAGCCGTCCGCGGCTCTATTCTATGACCTGCAAAAGATAGTCAACTGAAACGATCAAGGGCAAATAGTTTCGTAATAACATTAGATATGAGCACCGAAAGCATTACGCCTATTATGATCACGACCACAAACGTCCATACAGGACTTGCAACCATCAAAGCATCCGCATATCCAGCAGGCATTTCTTCTACGGCACACTCATAAGTATAATTGCGGTTAAACCAAATCTGCCCGTAATAACCGAAGGTCGAAAAACTCATGATTACCGTACTAATCACATCGCCTGTCCAACTGTACTTTGTGATCGCACGAATTATTTCTGCCAACACAGCGGTCACAATGATTGGAATCACATGCCATGCAGCAGCATCCTGTATTACAAGAAAAAGGAGGATCATTCCTGCAGCAAAGCAAACCGGAACTCCCGGTGCTTTTATTCTTCTAAATGCGTGAATAACGATACCAGGCAATAATAAACCGGCAGTAATCTGATAGCATACAAACAACACAGGATGTATAGCACCTGTTACGCACACGATTGCCGTGGTGGCTGCATACATGATCATATACAAAATCATCCACAATGCATTTTTCTTGTTCCATCCGTTCATACAGAGGTTCCTCCCTGAGAGTTAATGGTTATTTTTTCTATTCATCTGTTCAATCCATCCGATCATCGTATCCAGTGCCAATTTCATATTTCCCATGTTGCAATGGCTTCCCGCATCGTCTTGATCTGTGTATAGATAAAATGCCAGTGATCGAACATTTGTAAGCAGATCATATTCTTCATGGAAAAGTTTCGGCATAATCATATGATCTTCCCTGCCGCCTATGATCAACATATCCTGTGTGATCCTGTCGGCGATGCTCTTTAGTGTGAACTTTCTTACTTTCTTTACATAGCCCACGGGGTCAGGAGCGCCATAAGTATCCTTAGCCTTTCTTCACCACATGAAAATCACAGCAGTCGTCTCCGGCGCCCAAGGTCTTCGTACGAAGCAGTTTCCCGCCCTTATACTCGATGGTCGGATAGTCCATCACACACATATGAGGCATAAGGAACATCATACCTTCCTGCTTCGCGATCTTGAAGACGCCGCACTCCCGATGCGTCACATAGTATTCCGGGACTGACAGATCATAGGAGAAATCAAAGACCCAGTCCATCGGATATTTTCTCTCCTTTGATCTTTTAGAACCGCGGACATATTTGTCTATCTCTTTTTGGTCGAAACAATTCTTCCCCTTGTAGAAGCGCTTCATCATGTCGGATTTGCAAAGAGCATCGATCATACCGTCGAAGATATCCATCGTGATATGTTCCGGATCAGCCTTATAATAAGAGAATCCAAAGCAAGCAAGATACATCACCGGGGCAAACATGTTCTCCTTCATCGAACCGACAGAAGGTGTCCTTGCCACCATAGCTTTGTATTCTTTCTTCTGCTTCTTCTTAAACTCCCGAATGTCCAGGTCCGGAAGGGCTTTCGCCGTATAGTCATAGACCACCTTGCCAAACGCTGCCGGAAACAGCCTTCCCATAATTCCAAGCTTCATTTTGCCCTTATCTCCATTTCTCTCAATCCTCTTCGTCAAAAAAAGTCAGCGCCTGAACTGCAAACTCTTTTGGGTACATCATCACATACTCGCCGTGCATCATATGTGGGATCGTAACCACTTCGATCTGCGGTAAGTATTCCTTCACCCATTTCAGATCCCGAAAGCGTCCCTTCCATTCCTCCTCCCCGATCCAAAACTGGATCTTTGAAGAGATCGCAGGAGTCGTCTTCGGAACGGCGTAGTTGTTGGCGGACCAAAAGATGTTCCATATCGTTTTGTTACTGAACGTCTTCAGGTATTTCCGCATTTCCTCATACTCTGTTCTGTAGTCTTCCGGATTTCTGGCATAACGATCCGGTGGGCAACCGAGTGCCATCATGCGGATTGAATGCTGAGCGGTCTTGATCGTCAAGAAGTCCTTAACACAAATCAGCTTGCAGATCCATTTTGGTAACTTGTATGGTGCCGTCCCCGCATCAATGATGACCTTGTCTACCGTGATGTCCTGCGTTGTCAGGAAGTGGACCGCCATCCCGCCGCCGAAACTCAGTCCGTACATAGCTTCCAAATGGCTAATGCCATGTTCTTTCAGCCAGCGGACCGTATCGTCAACAGTCTTTTCTACAGAAATGAAGTCTGTTCCCTCCTCCGGATCGTGCCCGTCGGGAGTCACCAGAAGCACATGGTATTCCTCCGCCAGTTCCTTCGCGGCATAGGCAAATTCCTGCCAGGGCTCGCAGCTTCCCGGAAAGAACAGGAGAAGCTTTTTGTTCTGTTGTCCGAATTCCCGCATCACCATTTCTATCAGTCCTCCTGTTCACCCTAATGCCACATCCAGCGCCATCATCAGACTAAAGCCGACGGCAAAAGACACGACACCAATGTTAGAGTGCTCGCCCGCAGACATCTCCGGGATCAGCTCCTCCACAACCACATACAGCATGGCACCTGCCGCAAAAGACAGAAAGTACGGCATGGCGGGAACGATCAGCCCGGCAATGATCACCGTCAAGGCGCCGAAGACAGGTTCGACCGCACCGGACAGGACTCCGAGCAGAAAGGATTTCGGTTTATTTCCTCCCTCAGCATATAGCGGCATGGAAATGATCGCGCCTTCCGGGAAGTTCTGGATCGCGATGCCCAGTGCCAAAGCTAATGCTCCGCCTTTTGTGATGTTCCCTGATCCGCTCAAGAGTCCTGCATAGACGACGCCAACAGCCATACCTTCCGGGATGTTGTGCAGCGTCACGGCAAGAACCATCATTGCCGTCCTCGGAAGCCTGCTCTTTGGTCCTTCCGCCTGGTTGATGCGCATATGCAGATGCGGGATGATATGATCCAGCAAAAGCAGGAAAAGAATGCCCAGCCAAAATCCGATAAAAGCCGGAAGAAAAGCGAGCTGCCCCATTGATAACGACTGTTCAATAGCCGGGACGATCAGGCTCCAGATAGAAGCCGCCACCATGACACCGGCTGCAAAGCCTGTCAGGGCCCGCTGTATACTGAGTTTCAGATCTTTTTTCAGAAAGAATACGCACGCTGCGCCTGCAGAAGTACCGATGAATGGGATTAAAAGGCCAGTGATCATTGTCTTCATTTTTTCGCCAATACAGTGATCCACGGCTTCGACGGATGATGATCGACTTTGATTTCGGAAAAGCCTGCCGTCTTCAGCGCCGTCGCGAGTTGTTCCGCAGTATAGCATTTCATGCCGTCAATGATCTTCTCAAATTTTAGAGACGTCTCGTCTGTGCCGTCGGATTCATTGCAGATCATAAATGCCCCGCCGGGTCTCAATACTCTGGATACTTCTGTAAAGCATTTTTCCAGCCCGGGCCAGAAATAGACTGTCTCAAAAGCAGTAGCCAGATCGAAGGAATCCTTCTCAAACGGAAGAGCTGCTACATTCCCCTGTAAGACAGTGCATCTTCCCGCAGCAATTTTGTCCTTGTTTGTTTCCTTTGTCTTCTCAACGGACAGCTCAGAGTAATCGAGGGCAGAGAGTTTTGCATTCGGGTACTTTTTGAGCAGCTCTCCCGCGTTCCTGCCTCCGCCGCAGCCAAGTTCGACAATGTCGGCCGCCGCGATCCCTCCAAGATGTGACATGCCCCAGTCAGCCATCTTCGCATGGCCGCTGTTCATGCCGCCGACCATCACCTTTCCAAGAAAGCCTTCCGGCTTTCTTGTCTGTGAGACAAACTTTTTAAACAATCCCATTTCTATCCAACCTCCTTTGACGACAGAAGAAATCAATGGGCAAAGCCTTTAATTCCACTTCTTTTAGTGACCATGGTATGATACAGTCCCTCAGATGCCATCAGTTCCTCGTGCATTCCGCGTTCAGCGATTCGGCCGTCCTCAACAACAAGGATCTGATCCGCATTCTGGACAGTATTAAGACGGTGTGCGATAACGAGAAGCGTCTTTCCCTTGACCAGCTCGGAAATAGCGGCCTGAATATGGCTCTCGTTGTCCGCATCGACAGATGCTGTGGCCTCATCAAGGATGACGATGGGAGCGTCTTTTAGAATACACCGCGCTATGGAGATCCGCTGCTGCTCTCCGCCTGAGAGGCTGGCTCCTCCCTCTCCGATCACCGTGTCAAATCCGTTGGGAAGCGCCATGATAAAGTCGTAGCACCGGGCTTTTTTCGCGGCTGCCTCGACCTCTTCCCGCGTGGCGTCCATGCGGCCAAGAGCAATATTGTTGTAAACTGTGTCCTGGAAGAGATAGACCCTCTGGAAGACCATACTGATCTGATCCATAAGTGCGGCGAGCGGAACTTCGCGTATATCCATCCCCCGCAGAAGAACAACGCCTTTCTTAACATCCCAAAACCGCGGAAGCAGATTGGCAATCGTAGTCTTTCCGCTGCCTGAAGGACCCACCAGTGCGGTCATTCTGTCCTTGGATACAGTAAATGAGACCCCTTTAAGGACCTCCCTCTCGTTATAGCCGAAGCAGACGTCTTTGAATTCGATCTCCGGAACATCAGCACTCTCAGGGAAAGCCTTCGTACCTCTGTTATCCAGCTCTGTTTCCGATAATACTGCTTCGATCCGGTCAAGGCAGGCGTTCATAACTGTCAGTCGTGCGACCTGACTGTAAAATGCCTTGAGGGGCGAGAACAACTCGAATACGAAAAGAAGCATACCGATGAAATAGGCAAGGTTTATTGTGCCGTCCTGATATAAAAGCCAGGAGAGGCCTGCCATCGCCGCCGATCCAAGTCCATAACTCAGATTGATCGCCAAAGACCACGGCGCGTAGTCACGCTCAAAGCGAAGGTTCTTCTCGCAGGACGCGGCAAAGCTGGCCGTCAGTTCTTTTGATTTTTCACCGACGAGATTATACGTCTTTATGATCCCGATCCCTTCCGTAAAATCGATCACAGCGTCTGTTACCTGTTGGGACACCGCCTGCCGCTGCGCTGAATGCATCAAGGCATTCTTTTTCATAGCCTCTCCGATTCCATAGATAACTGCTGTAACGATGAGAGAGGCGAGCCCGAGCCTCCAGTCAAAAACAAACATAAAGATCACGAAGAGCGCCGCAGAAAAGAGATAACTCATGAGGTCTGCCAGAACCATCATAAGGTTCTCTTCGATAAAGACCATGTCCGTGGAGAGGACGGAGCTGATCCGGCCGATATTCCCCTCGGTAAAAAAGCCCATAGGCATACGCCTCAGATGCGCACCAAGATTCTTCCGCAGATCAGCAAGCATTTCAAAGCCCGCGCCGGATTGCAGCCGGTCCGCCAGATGCTGAAAAAGGCACTGTAATGCCAGGCAAAGCAAAAGAGCGAAACCTGCGAGCAAGCAGGTCTTTCCTGTAACAGCGTGTTCCATAAAACTGCTGATCATTAAGAATGCGATCATGAGCGGGGCTTTGCCCAGGAAGGCTTTGATAAAGGAGCAGACGGCTGCCAGCCGGATCCGTGCCCGATAGCCTTCCGCCAGGGTTAAAACTCTTTGGATCATTGCGATCATGCTCTCACCTCCCATTCAATACTCTGCTCGGCAGCAGACCAGAGCCGCTGATAGATCGGGGAGCATAGAAGCAATTCTTCATGCGTTCCCTGTGCTTCGATCTTCCCGTCGTCGAGAACCGCGATCTTGTCCGCACCGATCACGGTGTGAAGCCTGTGCGCGATGATCAGAACAGTCTTTCCCCGAATGACCTCTGATATAGCAGCGTTCATTTTCTCCTCGTTCTCAGGATCGATAAAGGCGGTGGCTTCGTCGAGGACGATGACCGGCGCGTCCTTTAATAGCGCGCGCGCAAGGGAAATCCGCTGCCGCTCTCCGCCCGAGAGCATCTTTCCTCCATCGCCCGCCATGGAGTCGATCCCCTTCGGCAAACGCATAAGGAATTCATTGCACTGCGCCAGTTCAGCTGCGCGAAGGACCTCGGCTCTTGAGGCCTCCGGTCTGCCGATGCGAATGTTTTCGTAAAGACTGGTGTTAAAGAGGAACTGTTCCTGCGAGACGAAGGAGATCCGGTCGTTCAACGCCTCAATGCGCATATCCGTGATATCCTGTCCGCCCAAAGTGATCCTGCCGCTGTCCAGATCATAAAAATGTACGAGGAGCTTTGCGAGAGTGGACTTCCCGCTGCCGCTCTCGCCGACGAGCGCAGCCATCTGTCCCTCTTTGATCTCCAGATCTATACCGTGGATGACTTCTTTGTCCTTATACGAGAAGTGCACATTTTCAAAACGGATATCATTGTTTTGGCCCTCAAAAGACCGGTTCGTCTGCTTCAGCGGCGGATTGTCCAGGAGCCTTTCCAGTTCCTCCACCTTATAGTTGAGCTGCGGGAATTTGCCTGCAAAGCTGATCGCTTTTAAAAGTGGTATACCGACTGCAAAGGTCATACACAGCGCCAGCACGAAATCTGCCAGAGTACTCCACCCTTTAAGCACGAACCAGCTTCCTACAGGCAGAGTAAATATCGCGACGCAGGGAAGGAGACTCGAGTAGAGAGCCATCCAGGGCCAGCAGAGACGGTACCAGTCCAGGGTCATATCGCGGTAATAGTTGATGTCGTGCTCAAAGCGCTCGTAGCTCTCGCCGTCACGGTTGAAGACCTTGACGACTTCCATGCCGTTAATATACTCAATGATCGTGTTGTTCATCTTCGCCGCGGCGCCGTAGTATTCGTTCATCCGGCTCATACCGATTTTGAACATCATTCCCATGGCAAGAAGTCCGAGAGGAAGAGAAGCCAGAGAAAGAAGCGCAAGCTTCCAATCCACAAAGAACATGGCCAGCATGACCACCGCCGGAATGATCAGATTTCCTATCCCTTCCGGAATTGCATGTGCAAGAAGGAGTTCGATCGTTTCGATATCGTCTGTGAACACCTGCTTGATCCGGCCGTTGCCCAGTTCCCGGATCACCCCCAGCGGCTGCTGTTCCAGTTTCCCCTTCAGTGCGACACGGAGATTCTTCAGCGTGTTATATGCACTGAAATGGCTCAGGTCCAGTCCATGAACGTACAGCATCGCATTTCCCGCGAGGCATGCCGCGATGAGAAGGACCCGCAGCAGCACGAAACCGCTCTCCACTCTTTCGCCCGAAAGCAAGGGCGCGATAATCTGGTAAAGAAGGAAATACGGTATAACACTAAGGACCACAGCCAGCGTTACAGAAACCGCCGCCCGTCTCGTATAACGGATGTATCCGCCCATGTATGGTTTGACTTTTTCAAACATCTGATCACTCCTTTTGAATTAGAAAAAACTAACCCATGTTCAATAATTATGGGCTTCCTCAGAAGCCCAAAACAGCTTTCCAATCGGTTTTACGCAATTGTCCTGAAATATGCGGCCCTTCCTTTTCTTATGCACAGCTCATAGTCACAGCACTGCTCCAAGAGCTCAGGGTCATGTGTCGAGACCAGCACGGTGCTTCCTGAATCAGCCAATTGCTTTAGCAGCTCCCCCACTTTTTTCATGTGGGCGTGATCAAGTCCCGATGTCGGTTCATCAAACAGAAGCAGCTTTGCGCCTGCCGCAACAGCAGAAGCGATGGCCACTCTCTGTTTCTGGCCGCCGGACAGAGCCATGGGGTGCGTGTCCTTATATTCCAAAAGACCGAGGCTGTCCAGTATCTCATGACATCGTTCCGCATCCTTTTCCTTCATGGATAAAAGGACTTCCGACTCCACACTGTCCGTGAACAGCTGATGGTTCACATCCTGCATGACCATATACGAGACCCCGATCCGGCGTTTTCCTTTATACTCTTTGCCGTCTACCGTGATGATGCCCGTGCAGTCCTTTTCCAGTCCGCATATACAGCGAAGAAATGTCGATTTCCCGGTTCCGTTCTTTCCGATCACACCGATCACTTTACCCTTCGGAAGGATAAGCTCCGGGATACAGAGGCTTAAAGCATCACCGTCAGCTGCCGAGAACTTCTTTTTCCAAAGCACATACGGCTTATGCACATAAGAAAAGTAAAAATCCTTTAGTTCGATCCCGTCGGAAACATCCGGGCGCACACTGTTGTTACTGTCAACTTTATCTTGAAAAGCCGCCGAAAAATGCTCGCTCACAGCCGTTGGGCGAAGCTGCAAGGCCCTTGTTTCTGCTTCTGAGAGTCTTCCAAACTCTTCCGCCGTCCATTCGCGCTCTATATGACCGCCTTCCATATAGATGACACGGTCCACAATATCTTTCAGGTACCACAGCCTGTGTTCAGAGATAATGATCGTCTTTCCCTGTCTCTTCCATTCCCTGATGATCTCATGCAGCTTTTCTATTGCCTCCCAATCCAGATTGGAGGAAGGTTCATCGAGCAGAATGATCCCCGGCAAAAGCGCCGCGACCGAGGCGCAGGCAATCCTCTGCTTTTCTCCGCCGGATAGTTCAAAGAGACTTCTTCCAAGCAGCTTTTCAATGCCCATCTGCTCAACGATCATCTCTTTCCTTAGCCTTATCTCCCCGGGATCAAGCCCGATGTTTTCCGGCCCGAATACGATCTCTCCGTCCGTATCCACTGAAAAGAACTGGCTTCTCGGATTCTGGAAGACGGTTCCGACAACTCCGGCGAGTTCGTGCAGTTCTGTTTTTGCAACTTCCTGCCCCTCCACAAAGACCTCGCCCGTCATTTTCCCCTTGTAATAATGAGGAATGAGCCCGTTGACCAGCCGGATCACAGAGGTCTTGCCGGAACCGGAAGCACCGCACAAAAGAAGCGTTTCCCCTTCTTTCACAGTTAAGGAGACGCCCGTCAGTGAATCTTCACCGGCTCCCTTGTATCTGTGTGTTACATTTCTGATCTCCACCACTGTCTGCATCATTTTAAGTATTTAAAGACCATAAATAGGATCAGCGCTGCCGAAAAGAAAAGGATCGTCATGTAATCCTGCATTCCCATGTTCAGCGCTTCCACACTGGTTCTTTTCACCTTTCCTCCGAGCCCCCTTGTGATCGCGGCTGCGGATAATTCGTCACCGATGTTTACACAGGAGAACAGAAGCGGTATCATCCGGTACTCCACCATCCGTGCGGCATTCCCTCCCCCGAGCATGATCTCTCTCATCTTCATGGCGTCGCGGATCGACGCATACTCCTCCCTGATCGTCGGGAAGAAACGCATGACCACCGCAAGAGAGATCGTGATCCCGTCCGGCACATGCATTCTCTGCATCGCTGAGACAAACTCATCGATCCTGGTCGTTCTCACCACATACCAGGCGGTGATCATCGCCGGCATGAACTGCGCGATGATGCAGCAGTACCCCAAAAGGAGCGCCATGAGAAAGCCTTCCGACTGCTCTGAAATACATGTGAACAGCAAGACCAGCGCGGCAGAATACAACAGAAGGAACCGGAATGCGGATGCGTACTTTTTTTCGAGGGTCAAAAGACCGATCGGCACCATGGTCATAGCGATCCTGAGCATCCAAAGGAAGGGTGTCGTTGCGCTCATCATAACCACGGCGGAGACAGCAAATATCATAAACAGTTTGGTCCTCGGGTCCAGTTTCAGCGCCATCACACGATCCCCGCCTTCTCAAAATGCTTCTTAACTACCGCTTTCCCGACAAACGCTCCTATACAGCCAAACGTGAAACAAAGGATAAGAAGGACCGGTATCGTCTTATAATTGATCGCACGGAAAAGATTATCGCAGTACTCCGCGGAGTATCCTCCGTCCAGCAGATCCTGCCTGTAAGATTCCGCAGATACAACAACAGGAAAGTAGTTGGCACATATCCAGAGACAAAACACCCCATGGCTGATCACTGTTTTCTTAAAACTCTTGTATCCTCCGGATGCGGCGATCAGATCAGCGACTACCCCGGCGGTAATGATCAGAGGAGCGCCGAGATACCCCATGCCCGTAACAAACATGATAATGGCAAGCAGAACCGACATAATGGAGAGCATTCCGAACTTCTCGATTTTGGTGTAGAAAAGCATCATCGGGATCGATCCGACGAGCGGGATCATGACCACATAGGACGCAACGATGTACGGATGAATAAATCCAAGCATCCCGCACGCGAATTCCACGACAAACAGAAGCGCAGTGAAGATGCCGATCGTGATAAAGTCCTTTGCCTGCAGTTTTTTGTCATTCATTCTTAATCCTCCATTTATTCAGTTATTAAGCACTAACCCTGTTGGTTTTTTATTGCGCCCCGTTAAGGGGCGCATATTAATCCGTGTGAAAAATCAGCACATCAGTGTGATTTTTCACACTACTTTCTTCCGACAAGCAGCGCGGAACCGGAAAGCGCCATCCAGCCGGCTTCTTTTTTCGTTATGAATGTCCCGTCCGTCGTGTCGATCAGCCGGACCTCTTCATACCCCATATCTTTCAGCTTCCGGACAAAAGCCTGCATATCGCCGTATCTGGATTTCGAGAAGATGTCGTGGATCGCAAAGATCCCGCCCTCCTTCAATACCCGCAGCGTTTCCAAAAGGAGCTCCTGACGGTCGCCTGGAATATTGTGGTAGACGTAGTTGCTCACCACCGCGTCGAAGCTCTCATCCGGGAAGTCAAGATGCGTCGCGTCGCCACGCTCGAAGCTCACGTTGCTTACGCCTTCCGCCCTGGCGTTTCTCTCGCACAGAGGCTTACTGAAGGAAGCATATTCCCTGCCCCAGCGGTCAATCCCGACAAAGGACGCTTTGGGATTTCGCTTGGCACAGGCGATGGCAAGCGCCCCGCTTCCGCAGCCCACGTCCAGGCCGATGCCGCCATCCGGCAGCTTCACATGTTCGGCGATCCCTTCGATGATCTGGCGGGACATCTGCCTCTTTCCATCGTAGGAAAAAGCGCGATACATCGCTTTCATCCACAGCGCCGCGCCGCCCGCTGCGGCTCCGGTGAACAGGAGGGCGCCTGTGGCTGCTGTTTTCACCGTCTTGTTTTTGATCAATCCGGTGCAGCCACAGGCGGCAGACAAACCGATGCATCCGGCCGCGCCGGCCAGC
Organism: Eubacteriales bacterium; assembly: GCA_030533125.1. Lineage (GTDB taxonomy): Bacteria > Bacillota > Clostridia > Lachnospirales > Lachnospiraceae > CAG-791. The sequence continues at coordinate 11,573 of JAUNJS010000038.1, forward strand.
GTTCCCCGGATCATTCCCTTCGGCATCCAGTTTTTGTAATCCGGCTTTAAATCAAACGTCTTCTGATGATCTGAGTCTTTCCTTGCCATATCGTCCCCCCCTTATTTCCTGCAGCGGAAGCAGCCGATCCCTTCTACCGATGTCACTTTGGCTTTCTCATACATGCCGGACAGGCGTTCGCGGAGGCTCTCTTTTGTCTCAAAGGGCGGCGTAAAGAAGCCCTTGGGGACATACAGTTTTTCGATGAACCAGTCGGTCCGCTTGCATCCGCCCTGAATATAGAAGCAGCCGCAGAAAGTGCCGCCCTTTTTCAGGACGCGCCAGGTCTCGCGATAGGCCGCCTCTTTGTCCGGAAAGGCATGGAAGCCGTTCAGGGACAGCACGATATCAAAGCTCTCGTCCTCAAAAGGCAGTGCGCCGACGTCTCCCTGACGGAACGTAACATTCCCGATTCCTGCGGCTTCTGCACGCTTCTGCGCGACGCCCATCATATCTGCGGAGTAATCCAGGCAGGTGATCTCTGCTTTCGGGAGCTCCTTATAAACAGGCATGGTCAGAACGCCCGTCCCCACCGGCACTTCCAGGAGCCTGCCGGCGAAGTCCTCCGGCACGCCGGAGAGCGCTTTCTCCAGATAACTGGTGTTTTTCTTGCTGTCCATGTTCCATACGAGGCCGCAAATCGCCTTGCCCGGCAGCGTGGAGCAGGTGATCATCCCGTCATAAAAGCTTGCGCTTCCGCCCAGCTGCTTGTAGGCGCTTTTGATCTGTTCTTTTCTTGTCATTTTGTTAGCCTCCAAACTCGATCTTCACGGTCTTCATTTCCACCCGAACAGCCCTTTCTTCTCATAGGGAGCTGATTCCACGGACAGACAGGAATAGCCCGTCGCGTCGATGGCTGATTTCAGCATTTCCGCATCCACGGGCTCTTCGGTTAAAAAGGATGCTTCTTTTTTGCCACGGGAGGCTGCGACCTTCTTCGCTGCGGGAACAGCTTTCCGGATCGTATCGCAGATATGTGATTCACACATCCCGCACATCATTCCGTCAATTTTCAGTGTTGTCTTAGTCATGGCTGCCTCCTTTGTTCTTTTTCGCACTCCGCATACATCATGGCAATCCGGGCGGCCATTTCTCTGGAGAATGTCACATGCCAGCCGTGCGCCTCCAGCCAGGCCAGATACTCCGCTCCCGTCCACTGATGCTCAAAACGAACGCCCGCCAGCACCAGAATGCCGGACCAGATCCGGCTGGCCAGCGTCCCTTTGTGTTCCACAAAGTTCGGCGCGATCAGGATTCCGCCCGGTCTCAACACGCGGTCGATCTCCCGGAGCACCTGTTCCGGATCAGGGACGATGTGCAGCGCATTGGCGATCAGCACCGCATCGAAAGTATCGTCGTCATAAGGCAGGTTCATGGCGTCAGCCACTTCAAAGGTGAGGTTTGCAGGGCAATCACCTTTCTTTGCCTGCGCGATCATGCCGTCGGAATAGTCTGTGGCGATCATTCGTTTTGCCGCCGGAGCCACATGCTTGGCGAGAAGGCCCGGTCCCGTGGCAAGTTCCAGCACTTCCTTGTCCTTGATCATTTGGGGGATTCGCTCGTACATGAAGTCGTAGATGTGCTGATCTGCCTTCATGGCCTGTTTGTAGATCGGAGCATATACATCCCAAATCTTTTTCTTCATAAAAAAAGCTCCGTCGTTTATTCATAATAGTTAGGATTTTCTAACCTATATTATATTCCACTAACCGAACAAATCAAGCCCTGTTCGAGAAAAAAGGCGTATCGCATGCGATACGCCTGAAAACCGACCCCGGAGGTCATTTTTCGCCCCGATTTTATCCGACGCCAAAACCTTCCATGTCTGGATATCCGAAGATGAAATCGGTCTGGTGCTCACTGTTTTGCCCGAAATGTCTCATACGCTGTATACGCATGGTCAAATTCGTAACCAAGCTTTTCCGCCAGGCGGACGGAATCCATATTCTGGGCATCCCAGCTCGGGTACAGCCCTTCATCCAGGCAGTTTAAGATCAGCGCGGAGCATGCGGCGGTCGCAAGTCCTTTTCTCCTCTCGGATTCCGCTGTGTCCACCTCAATCTCGATCCCGCCCTTGTACCGCGCATAAGAAGAGGCGCCCGCGACGATTTCGCCGTTCTTCACGATCACAACACCTCTGCCGTACTCCAGATACTGTTCCTTATTTCCGAACGAAGACACAAAGTCCTCTGTGAACGCGTTCTTTAAGCACTGATCGTGCAAGTTTGCGTCAATCGCCCTGAGCTCGTACCCTTTCGGAAGAATATTGGCAAAGCGCGTGAGGCGCTCCCGGTCAAACTGCGTGTCTTTTCGAATCGCGAATCGCGTCACTTTTTTGGCATCAGGATAACACTCCTCAATCAAAGCAGCCCACACCTCATTCTGTGGTGTCAAAATCTCGAACGCGGCAGGTCTGTACAACACCAGCTCCCGGTCAGGCACCCCGGCAAAGAAGCCAAAACAGCCAACAAATGCAAATGCAGATTCCGGCTCTTCCAAATTCGTCACATAGATCTTTCCCATTACTCTCTGCAGACAGGAGTAGATCAGCGTCTCATTCCATCCGCCAAAAAGTTCTTGCACTTTTGAAGTGTCTTCTAATTCGTAAATCATGAACGTTCTCCTCGCTCAGCAGAAGTCCTTTAGTAATTCCGTCTCATCGTCTCTGAGTTTTCGTACTATCATCAATACCTCTTAA
>JAUNJS010000646.1 GCA_030533125.1 Eubacteriales bacterium
TTTGTATTGTTTTTTGACCGCTTTGTACTTATTGCTTTTATTGTACCGTTTTCTTCATATACAAAAGCGTCAATACTGAGAATTATTTGCAAAAGATGTATCCAAATGTACATTCACCTGAAGTATTTCTCTGCAGGATGCGCCAAACAATAAATCCGCGAAATAGAGCAGGGGCGGCCATGCCGCCCTCTACCCTCCCGCGGACCGCCGTTCGCCGTCAGGCGGAAAACACCTTACGGCAGCCCTGCGATAAAAAAGCACCGGCTGAAATGAGCAGCCGACGCGGATTTCGTTATTCACAATGTCTGTTATGTCCTGTCTGCGATCCAGCGCAGTATGTCATCCGCGACCTCGCCGCGGCGGGTCTCCTGCAGGATGCTGTGGCGCAGTCCCGGGTAAGTCTTTACGCTGACATCCGTAAACCCCGCTGTCCGGAGCCGTGCCGCCTTTACAGCGGCATATGTGCCGTGTTCCGAGGTGATGTCCCTCTCTCCGGTGAGGAGAAGAACAGGCACTGCCCCGCAGACGTTCCCGCCCTGCGCCTCCAGCGCCAGCTCGTCCACCATCACAGCCTGCATCAGCAGAAAATCCCGGTAAAAACGATTGCTGTAATCCGGGCTTGTAAAGGGGAGGGATGCCATGAAATCCCACTTCTCCCTGTCCGAAGTGATGAAAGAGAAGGGGCTGTTCTCCTCCGCGAATTCCTCGTTCTGCCCGTCAAAAACCTCCGGGTAAATATCCCTGCTGGGCGCGTCCGGTCCCTCTTTCCGGATCGCGGACTCCGCCTGCGCCAGGAGATTCTCAAAACGCGCGGGTTCAATCACCTGGTGGGACGGCCCCGTCATCACAATACCGTCCCAGCGCGCCCCTTCCTTTGCAATCGCGAACTGCCCGATGCTCGTCCCCAGGCTGTGACAGACCAGGAACACTTTCTTCCCCGGGTTCTCCCTGCGGATTGTCCCCAGAAGCTGCGCCGCGTCAGCCGCAAAAGTCAGAAAGATATTTCCCGCTCCGTAGCCGGCCTCGCTCCTGCCGTGCTTCCGGTATTCATGCAGCCACACAGCGTATCCGCGCCGGTTCGCCTCCTGCGCAAACTCCTCGTAGTACCAGGCCATCTCGCCCAGCCCTGTCAGGATCTGGATCACCGCGCGCGGCGTCTCCACCGGCCACGTCTCATAGTAAACCCGCTCTCCGTCTCTTGTCATCATAAATGCCATGCCATGATTCCTCTTCTTTGTATCTGCTGATTTGTACCTGCTGAGCTTCTCGTCATGCTCTGTCTTTTTTCTACATATTTTTATCTTCTAAACTTTTTTATCTTTCGAACACTGTCACCGAAATCGTAGATCCCGGACAAAGCCTCAATCGCTTTTTGAGATCTGCGCGCAGACATATGACTGGCTGCGAAAAAGGTATTTCTGATATTTCCGATTGCGTTCCAATGCATCCTGCAGCTGTTCCTTACGTTCAGGGTCGAGGTACATCAGCACTTTTTGCGCCGATGCCGGACTGACCGTTTTCGGGAGAGAAGCCGGATCTTCCTGCATAACGATACTCGTATCTCCGGA
>JAUNJS010000647.1 GCA_030533125.1 Eubacteriales bacterium
TTTTCCCGAAAAAGCGTTATTTGATTTTCCTATGGCGTAACACAGAGGAGATCCGGAATCTCCCTGCGGAAGATTCGTCCCGAAAATGCCAGGTGCGGCAGGCGGACCAGCTCCGCCCCCTCCGGGATGATGTCAAGATAACAGGGGTCCGCGACCACTTTGAGGGAAACTCCTTTTGCCATTTCGCGCCGCAGCGCCTCCTGCAGTTCCTCCTCTCCCCGGAGCGCGGCGTCCTCTGTTCCGAGGAAAAGATCCGCCCCCTCGGTCGCCCCGAAGACATGTGTCACAGCCCCCGTGCGCGCAGCCGTCCCGGCCGCCAGGGATTCCATGATGACGGGCTCCCCGATGAAACAGAATACCGTCTCCGGATTCCCGTTTCCATTGCCTGCGGAAACAGGGCGCTCCCGGAACGGAAACTGATTCTCCCCGGTCTGCGCTGCCCGGCGTACCGCGTCGAAAAACAGCGTTTCCGCGCCTTCCGCAGGAATACCGGCCGCAAACGGGATCCCGTATTTTTCATACATAAAGGAGGCGGCGGGGTACCCGACAGAGGAAAGAAGGAGATTGACATCCGCGCGGGAGCTCTGCGCGATCTGCCCGAGCATGCTCTTTCCGGATCCCGTTTTCTCCGCGGGAAACTCCATCGCCCAGCAGGAGATGACCTCGATGTCCTCTTCCCGAAGCTTTCGGAAAATGCTTTCAAGCGTGGAGCCGCAGGCAAAATCCAGCGGCGTCACACCCAGGAGATTGCAGGTTATGGCGCGGCTCTTCCCGGAATTCCGGGTGCGGTCGGAATCCCCGGATGCGGTTCCGGCGGATTCCGACCGGACAACCGCTGTCCCCGCGGATTCCGCCTGCGGCACGCTTTCCTGCCTGGATTCCGTCCGGGATATTCCTGTCCCCGCGGATTCCGCCTGCGGCACGCTTTCCCGCCTGGATTCCATCCGGGAAATTTCTGTCCGCGCGGATTCCTCTCCGATGCCGTTCCTCTGCGTGAACCGCTCCGCGACGCGCAAAAGCGCAAGGCCGGCGCCATGGACGTAGTCATGCATCCCGTTCGTCGAGATGTAGAAGGAGGGAATCCCGGTCTCCTGCTCCACCGTGCGGCAGATCGCGTCGAAATCCATTCCCGTGATATACGGGATCGGCGAATTGGCGACGGCGATGAATGCCGGTGCATAGATCCGGGCCGCTTCCGCAATGTCGTGGATCAGACGGTCGTCACTGCCCATAATGGCGTCCATTTCATCCAGTCCGGACAAAAAGATCAGGCTGTCGTGATCATACCAGCGGATCTCATCATGCGTATTGTAAGTCGAATTGCATCCGGACGGGTCGTGCATCACGACCATGCCGCCCAGCTCATAGAGCGCGCTGCACACGCCGGATACATCTCCCGTATAAACCGGAATCTTCCTGAAAACCTGTCTCATAGTTTCCTCGCCAAATAATCCGCGTTCCTGCTCTCCCGGCAAAGCGCCGGGCCGGGGTTCCCGGCTCCACAGCGGATAAAACTCCCGGCTTCAACGGGGATAAAGCTCCCCGGATCTCATAGCACGCACGCACAG
>JAUNJS010000039.1:0-2159 GCA_030533125.1 Eubacteriales bacterium
GACAAAGAGCATACCTGGAACGGCTGCAAGTGCACAGTCTGCGGCAGGGTCAGGGACGAGGGGCATACCTGGAACGGCTGCAAATGTACTGTCTGCGGAATGATCAGGGATCAGGGTCACATATTTGGTGATATACACGAAGTGAGCGAGATCAGGACATATGACAGCGCAGGAAGATCAGCACCTGAGACAATCGTCGGGTATCACACATGCATAATCTGCGGACATACTGAAGAAGCATATACCATAGAACCGGATGAGCAGCAATGAGACGTCAGATCCGCAAGAGCAGAAAACAGATAAATATGGATGAAAGGTGGATATTCAGTACGCCTGAATATTTGTTCGACAGCAGTTGTTCGCCGGTTATATCAGGGAGGTAATGTCATGATTATTGCAGGGTTCATGGTTTTTGTCATAGGAGTTATTTTCATCATTTCCTATCCGATCAACAAGAGAAAGAACGCCCGCTGCACCGGGCAGACACAGGGAATGCTGGTGGAGATCCGGAGGCGATACGGTTCAAAAGGAAGGCGCAAAAGCATGCATGTTTATTCCTACAGCGTAAACGGTATCGAGTATATGCTTAAAACACTTGATTACAGCCCCCAGGCAGACAGGGTCGGAGATGTCTGTCCGATCTGGTACAACCCGGCAAAGCCGGAAGACGCGCAGGCGTTCCACGGTACGGACAAGTACCTGAGGACACTTCTCATCATCGGAATAGTGATGGTTCTGTTGGGGATGTTTCTGACCTGTCTTGGTTTCGTTCAGCAATTCATCCTGTAAAGGCCTGAAGAGGATCAGGGTGCTTTATCCCGGTCGAACGCACAGGACGCGCGTCTGCCCGATCCGCGCAGTTTTATACATACGTAGTCTGTGACAATAGTTCATGGAGTTGAAGTATAAAAACGAGATGTTCACCCATGTCATTCTGAAATAAGACAACTTAGGAGAGTCAGTAACGGAGGTATATAAGCAGAATGAGTAATCTTAAATATGTATTTGTTCATGGTCTGTCAGGCTGGGGAAGTTATGATAAAAAATATCAGAAAAAGCCGTACTGGGGAATGAAAGGCGGCGACCTGCTCACTTTTCTCAGAGAAAAAGGATTTGATTGCTATGCGGCGTCTGTAGCCCCGCACGGCAGCGCGTGGGACAGGGCGTGTGAGCTGTATGCGCAGCTGTCCGGAACGAGGGTGGACTATGGAAAGCGCCACAGCCTGCAGTACCGTCATGAGCGCTTTGGCAGAGATTTTTCGGAGTGCCCGCTGATTGATCAATGGAATGAGGACACACGTCTTGTCCTGATCGGACATTCCTTTGGCGGGGCTACCGTCCGTCTCTTCTCGGAGATTTTGATTCATGGCGCAAAAGAGGAAATCGAGTCGACAGAGGCGGATGATCTGAGCCCTTTCTTCCTCGGCGGCGCGAAGACCGGTATTCACAGCATTGTTACTCTTGCCGCTCCGCTGAACGGAACAACCGCTTATAACATGCTCGAGGACGAGAATTTTGATCCTGAGGGAGTGAAGGTGCCCTGGTGGAGTACGATACTCGCAAAGATTTTGAGCAGGAGTGTCGTCCCCGTGAGAGACGGCAGGGATCCGCGGGATTATGCCGACTATGATATGCATGTGGATGCCGCGGCAGAAATGAACCGGCATCTGACGACATTTGCGAATATTTATTATTTCTCCATTCCGTGCAGTTCGACAGAGGAAACCCGGGACGGAATCCATTGTCCGATCCGCAAAATCACGGATCCGTTCTTTGTAAAACGATCCTGTCAGATTGGCTGTTACAGCGGAACAACAAAAGGCGGAACGGTGATCGACAGCACATGGCACGAAAACGACGGACTGGTCAACACAATCTCTGCCAGAGCGCCGTTCGGGCAGCCGCAGCAGAAACTGAACAGGAAAAACATTCAGCCCGGTGTATGGAACATCTTCCCTGTGTTTAAAGGCGATCACATGATGATTCATGGCGGCCTGACCAAAAAGAGAGATGTGAAAACTCTCTATGTCAAACTGCTCTCCATGATCGATGCTCTTTGAAAGAAGGGGTTTAACCGCTGTCCGGGACGGCACTGAAGAGATGCGAAGAGCCACAAGAGCGATCAGAGAAGCGACCGCGGTCTAAACCGCTGTCCGGGA
>JAUNJS010000039.1:2259-12844 GCA_030533125.1 Eubacteriales bacterium
GAAGAGCCACAAGAGCGATCAGAGAAGCGACCGCGGTCTAAACCGCTGTCCGGGAAGGTCCCGGAGAGATGTACAACTGCGAACGCAGTCATTAGAGATGCAATCGGTCTAAACCGCTGTCCGGAACTGCTTCGTAGAGATGCGAAGAGCCACAAGAGCGATCAGAGAAGCGATCGCGGTCTAAGCCGCTGTCCGGGACGGCCCGGGAGAGATACCATGTTCGGAGTTTCCGGGAGAGGACAAAGGGATTCATCGCAGGGGCGGTGCCGGAGACGGTTTTCAGGAGGTGCCGCCGGCTGACGCGTTGATTTGTGCCGCCGTCCTGAGGTGACATAGTTTTATAAGGTTAATCAAGTCGGAGGGCGGCATGGCGCAGATCCAGGTGACTGACCTGACATTTTCCTATGAAGGAAGTCCGGACGAAGTATTTAAGAACGCGACATTCAGAATCGATACGGACTGGAAGCTCGGGCTGATCGGAAGGAACGGAAAGGGAAAAACCACGCTCCTGCATCTTTTTATGGGAAAGTATGAGTATCGCGGCAGCATCACGGCGAGTACGCGGTTTGACTACTTTCCTTACTTTGCGGCGGATCCGGATCAGTTCAAAACGGCCGCGGAGCTGATGGAGGGATGGAAGCCGCAGGCGGAACTGTGGCAGGTGCTGATCCAGCTAAGTCACCTGAAGATGGATCCGGAATGTCTGTACAGGCCTTTTATGACGCTGAGCTGCGGCGAACGGACAAGGATAATGCTGGCCGTCCTGTTTGCCGCCGAAAATGAGTTCCTGCTGATCGATGAGCCGACGAACCATCTGGACGGAAAGGCGCGGGAGATCGTAAAAAACTATCTCGCCGCAAAGAAGGGTTTTATTCTCGTTTCGCATGACCGGGATCTGCTGGACGGGGTGTGTGACCACATGCTTGTGCTGAACCGGGAGACGATCGAGGTGCAGGCAGGCAGTTTTTCCTCCTGGTGGGAAAACAAGGAAAAGCAGGATGCCTTCCGGCAGTCTGAGAATGAGAAGCACCTGAAGGAGATCGGAAAGCTGAAAAGTGCCGCGGACAGAAGCGGCAGGTGGGCTGAGAAAAGCGAAAACACAAAGATCGGATATGATCCGGTTAAGGAGCACGACAGGAGTATCTCGGCGAGAGCCTACATCGGCGCCAAAACAAAAAAGATGCAGGCGAGGGTAAAGTCCTATGAAACGCGCATCGGCCGGGAGATCGAAGAGAAAGAAGGACTCCTCCGGGACATCGAGCGCGCAGCGGATCTTCAGATCCGGCCGCTCAGGTTCCACAGGGAAGTGCTGATAGACGCCTGTGATCTGGCCCTCCGATACAAAGGCGCCGGCCGGCAGCTATTTGAGGGCCTGCGGTTTCAGGTGAAACGGGGAGAGCGGGTGGTTCTGTCCGGAGAAAACGGATGCGGGAAATCCAGCATCCTGCGGGCCGTCCTGCAAAAAACGGAAAATCCGCAGTCAGGCAGCGGCACAGAAATCCTCATCTCCGGGCGTCTCGATATCGCGTCCGGCCTGATCATATCCTATGTCAGCCAGGACACCTCATTTCTTTCCGGCCCTCTGAGAGATTTCATTAAAAACAGAGGCCTGGACGAGAGCCTCTTTCTCGCAGTCCTCAGACAGCTCGACCTTGGACGCGAACAGTTTACAAAAAACATGGAAGACTTTTCGGAAGGTCAGAAAAAGAAAGTCCTGATCGCGGCGAGCCTGATCACTCCTGCGCATCTCTACATCTGGGACGAACCGCTCAACTATATCGACGTCTTCTCCCGCATGCAGATCGAAAAACTGATCCTCCGGTACGAACCGACCATGCTCCTCGTCGAGCATGATATTAAATTTCAGGAAAAAGCGGCCACAGACATCATCAGGATGTGAAAAAGGCTCCGCGTCGGTGGACCTGACCCCCGGACACTGGAACAGATTAGAAAACGCTCGAATAATCAATCGATCTGAACAGGAAATCCGGGAGGCGGAAAACGATCTCAGGAGGTATCGAAAATGCGTTTTTCCCACGCAGATCTCAAGGAATACTGCAGGCGCGTGATCCTCGCGCACGGTGTGTATGAAGAAGCCGCGGAAACGGTGGCGGACATGCTGCTCGACGCCGAGCTCACGGGCGTCAGCTCCCACGGCGTCAGCCGCCTCGCGATCTATATGGAGCGGGTCGACAAGGGACTGGTGTCAAAAGACAGCTGCCCGCGGATCCTCCGCGAAAGCCCTTCCGCAGTCGTCATTGACGCCGCCAACAGCCTCGGCGCGGTCGGGGCAAAGTTCGCGATGGAAACCTGCATCCGCAAGGCGAGGGAGACAGGCTGCTGCTTCGCGGCGGTAAACAACTCCAATCACTTTGGCGCTGCAGCGTACTATACGCGCATGGCGGCGCGCGAGAATATGATCGGCTTCTGCTGCACGAACCTGACCGCGAAGATCGCGCCTTATGGCGCGGCTGAGCCGTTCATGGGAACCGACCCGATTTCTGTTGCCGTGCCGTCGGACGACTGTCCGGTCGTGCTGGACATGACGCCGTCTGTTGTGGCACTGGGCAAACTCATCCTCGCGCAGAAGCTCGGGAAGGAAATCCCCGTCGGATGGGCGCTGGATCAGGAAGGGCGGCCGACCACGGATCCCGCCGCGGGACGCGCCGGCTCCCTGATTCCCATCGGCGGGCCGAAAGGGAGCGGACTCGCCCTGATCGTCGAAGTCCTGTGCGGCATCCTGACAGGAGCCGGGACTGCCACGCATCTGCATGACCTCTACAAGTTCGACGCGCCGCAGGGCGTGGGACATTTCCTCGGCGCGATCGATGTGTCGGCATTCATGGATGTGGAGGCGTTTCGCGCAGGCGTGTCGGCAATGCGCAAGGAGATCAAAGACCTGCGCCGCGCGGAGGGCTTCAGCGAGGTACTCCTCCCCGGCGAGCGCAGCGCCCGCAGCGCGGCCGGGAAAGCGGCGGAAGGAATCGAGGTTCCGGAACTCGTCTGTGCGGAACTCGCCGCGCTGGGAAAGCCCTTCGGGCTGACACTGAGGACCTGATCCGGCCGGAAAACCGGAGCGATCTCCGGGAGGAGAGGATTTACCGCTTACTATGTAACTGAATCCCGCCCTGTGAGATCGGAGAAAAAGACACGCCAGATGGAGCATTTATTTGCGTGGCAATCCTTAACAGCGGGCCGTCTATACGGATGCGACGCTGGTTCCTTCCATCACATATCCCGATACGGATATTTCCTCCGGGATGCACGTCTTCCTGTTTTCGATCGTCTCGACAAGCTTCCTCGCGGAGACTCTCCCGATCTGCTCCGCGTCCTGATGGTAGGTTGTCAGCCTGGGGCGGAGGAACTGGCTGATCGGGATTCCGTCGTACCCCGCGGTACTGACGTCCTTCGGGACGGAAAGTCCCATTTTTTCCAGTTCCGTCATGCCGCCGATGTAGGAAAAATCATCCGGGTACATGATGACCGTCGGCGGATCCGGCAGTTCCATCAGGTACCGCGTCGCCTCACGGCTTTTCCGGGGATCGTGGAACCGCCCCTGGACAAGATATCGATCGTCCGGTTCGATGCCGTGATCTCTGAGCGCGCGGTTAAATCCGACCAGCCGCTTATTTGTCACCGAGGTTTTCTCTCCGTAGATAAAAGCAATTTTCCGGTGTCCCTTCCCGATCAGAAGCGACGTAAGCGCGTAGCTGCCTTCGATATTATCCGACATCACACAGCTGGTGCTGTCAAACGCGTAATCGATCGTGATGACCGGGACCCCGCTTCTGACCAGTTCGATGATCCCCTCATCGGAAAAATCCACGTTCGCGATCAGCACCCCGTCAACATTCCGGTACTGGCAGTGTTCGAGATAGGTCATCGGTTTTCCGCCGATATTCTTCCCGATGAACGTGATGTCATAGCCGAGTTTTTCCGCTTCGTCCCTGGCGGCATCCAGGATCGCCGAAAAGTATTCGTGGGTCAGACCGGAGTTCATGTCATCCACGAACAACACCCCGATGTTGTGCGAAGTGTTTGTCTTCAACTGCCGGGCCGCTGTATTCGGCACGTAATGCATTTCCCGGGCTGTCTTCCTGATCAGTTCTGCCGTTTCCGGAGCGATATCTCCGTAATGATTCAGGGCTTTACTCACTGTTGAAACAGAAACGCCGCATTTCCGGGAAATATCTCTGATCGTAACGTTTCCTGCAGTCCCCTTATCCCCTTTTTCCCCTCCCATGGTATTCCTGTAACCCCCTGAATGCCGCTCTTCAGTCTCTTTGAACAGCAATTTGTTTTCCGAATACGTTTTCGTAAATCTATTGTAAATCTCTGGGCAGACAAATGCAATTCGCAACTATTCCCAATTCTGCAGGCTGTTTTTTGGCAGTTTTCCACAATTTTTAACAAAATCAGAGGGTTGCAATTGCTTTTTTGCGGGTCCTGTTTTATACTCACTGAAAAAGAGACACGCTGTCTGCGTCTTTTAGCGAAATCGTTTTCGCAACCTGTTTTGATTGGCTCGGAGGAGCCGGAGTAGTTTTTATACACTTCGGGAGGACCGGGGGTCCCGGCAGTTCTTTATTGTCTTTATTGAAAAAATGATTTGATATATGGAGGAAATGATGGGAAAATACGGCTGTTTTGATGACCGGAAACGGGAATATGTGATCACGAGTCCAAGGACACCGCTTCCCTGGATCAATTATCTGGGCTCAAATGAGTTTTTCCGGCTGATCTCCAATACGGCAGGCGGCTACTGCTTCTATAAAGACGCGAAGCTCCTGCGCCTGACGCGTTACCGCTACAACAACAGCCCGATGGACTGCGGCGGTCATTATTTCTATATTAAAGAGGGGGATACCGTGTGGAATCCCGGCTGGCAGCCGGTGCAGACGGAGCTGGAACGGTACACCTGCCGCCACGGGCTGGGCTATACGGTGATCACAGCCGAAAAGAACCGGCTGGCCGCGAAACAGGAGGTTTTCGTGCCGGTGAATGCTCCCTGTGAGGTCGACCGGATCACTTTCGAAAACAACAGCGGCTGCGAAAAGATTTTCGACGTCTTCAGCTACGTGGAATTCTGTCTCTGGAACGCGGAGGACGATTCGTCCAATTTCCAGCGAAACTTTTCGACGGGGGAAGTGGAGGTCTGCGGAAGCCGGATTTATCACAAGACCGAGTACCGGGAGCGCAGAAACCACTACGCCGTGTTCGCGGTGAACCGCGAAATCGACGGGTTTGACACCAGCCGGGACGCCTTCGTCGGTCTGTACAACGGCGCTTCCGCTCCGCAGGCCGTGATGGAGGGAAAGAGCCGCAACAGCATCGCGCACGGATGGGCGCCGGTGGGCAGCCACCACCTGTCGCTGCGTCTCGCGCCGGGCGAAAGCACCTCCCTGATCTTTGTCCTGGGATATTGTGAAAGTCCGGAGGACGCGAAATTCGAGGCGCCGGGCGTGATCAACAAGGCGCCGGCGGACCGTCTTCTGGAGCAGTTCCGGACCGATGAGCAGGTGGACGCCGCCCTGGCCGCGCTTGCGCAGTACTGGGAATCGCTGCTGTCGCATTTCCGGGTCAGCAGCAGTGATGACCGGCTGGACCGCATGGTGAATATCTGGAATCAGTATCAGTGCATGGTCACTTTCTGCATGAGCCGCAGCGCAAGCTACTATGAGAGCGGCCTCGGAAGGGGCATGGGCTTCCGCGACTCCTGTCAGGACCTCCTCGGTTTCGTCCATCTGATCCCGGAGCGGGCGAGGGAGCGGATCATCGACATCGCGAACACGCAGTTTGAGGACGGCAGCACCTATCATCAGTACCAGCCGCTGACCAAGCGCGGCAACGCCGGGATCGGCGGCGGCTTTAACGACGATCCGCTCTGGCTGATCGCGGCGGTCTCCGCCTATATCAGGGAGACCGGTGATTTCGGCATTCTGGAGGAGATGTGCTCCTTTGACTCCAGCGAGACCGTCAAGGCCACGCTGATGGAACATCTCCGCAGGAGCCTCCGGTACACCATGACCCACAAGGGCCCCCACGGACTCCCGCAGATCGGCCGCGCCGACTGGAACGACTGCCTGAATCTCAACTGCTTCTCCACGACACCCGGCGAGAGCTTCCAGGTGACCGGCCCCAGCGAGGGTCCCGTCGCCGAGAGCGTCTTCATTGCGGGCATGTTTGTCAAATACGGGCTGGAGTACGCGGACCTCTGCGATCATACCGGACTCGGGGAGGAAGCCGGTGACGTCCGCCGCGAAGTGGAGGAAATGAAAAAGATCATCCTGGATGCGGGCTGGGACGGCGAGTGGTTCATCCGCGCGTTCGACGCCTTCTCCAGACCCGTCGGCAGCCACGTCTGCGAGGAGGGACAGATCTACATCGAGCCCCAGGGCATGTGCGTCATGGCCGGCGTCGGTGTCGAGACCGGTGAGGCGGCCGCGGCCTTAAAGAGTGTCGAAAAGCGGCTGGATACGGAATACGGCATCGTGCTCCATCAGCCCGCCTACACGGTGTATCATCCGGAACTCGGCGAGATCACTTCCTATCCGCCGGGTTACAAGGAAAACGCGGGCATTTTCTGCCACAACAATCCCTGGATCGTCTGCGCCGAGACCGTCCTCGGCCACGGAAACAGAGCCTTCGAGATCTTCCGGAAGACCTGCCCGTTCTATCTGGAGGACGTCGTCGACACCCGGCGCGTGGAGCCCTATGTCTACTGCCAGATGATCGCAGGGCCGGATTCCGCCACCTTCGGAGAAGGCAAGAACAGCTGGCTGACCGGCACGGCCGCGTGGACGTTCGCGTGCATGTCCCAGAACATCCTCGGCATCCTCCCGACACTGGACGGACTTAAAATCGATCCCTGCATTCCGGACACCCTGAAAAAATATCGCTGTGAGCGCATCTATCGCGGCGCCGTCTATCACATTGAGATCGACAACACCGCCGGCGCGCAGCACGGCGTAGTCTCCATGACCGTGAACGGCAGGCCGGTCGACGGGAACCTCATCCTGCCCGAAGAGGGATGCAGGGAATATACTGTTTCTGTGGTGATGGGATGAACCGGCCGGCGCACGGACAGAACTGGACAGCATCCGGAAAGCTGTGGAAACAGCCGGATGAACCGGCCGTCGCAAAGACAGGACAGCGCGCGGCAGCATGAGAAGACTGTCCGAAAAACCGCCGGAAACAAAGCGTCATGGTTTCATGGACCGGCAGCGCACGGCAGCATGAAAATACTGTCCGGACAACCGGACAAACCGGATAGAAGAATCTGAAAACACGACAATTTCGAAGCGGCAATTTCCGGGAAACAGAAGGGGCTGTCCGGTGCGCGGGCAGCCTGAAGAAAGAAGATCAAGAACAGGGAGAACAGCCAATATGCGGTTTTCTGACAATTTTGTGTGGGGCGCGGCAAGCGCCGCGTATCAGATCGAGGGCGGAGCCTTTGAAGACGGGAAGGGCCTGTCCATCTGGGATCAGTTTTCCCATATACCCGGGAAGACCTTTAACGGCCACACGGGCGACACCGCCTGTGACGCGTATCACCGGGCGGAGGAAGACCTGGACCTGATGCAAAAACTCGGCATCAGGAATTACCGCTTCAGCCTGAGCTGGCCGCGTATTTTCCCCGACGGAACGGTGAACGGAACCGGCGGCAGCGGCTCCTGCAGCGGCTCTTATGGCGCGGGGCCGGACTGTCTGCGCGCAGAAAACACCGGGACAGTCCCCGGCGGCTCCCCGGACGCGGGGCTGAACTCCGCGCGATGCGGCGGACGGACGGGGCAGCGAACAGTCCCCGGCGGCTCCCCGGCCGCGGGGCTGAATCCCGCCGGGATCGCGTATTACGACCGCCTCGTGGACGGGTGCCTGGCGAGGGGCATTACGCCCTGGGTCACGCTTTACCACTGGGATCTCCCGCTTTCCCTCTATCACAGGGGCGGCTGGATGAACCGCGGGACCGCGGAACACTTCGCGGAATACGCGGCCTGTGTCGCCGCGCATTTCAAGGGGCGCGTGACACATTACATCACGATCAACGAGCCGCAGTGCGCGATCGGCATGGGCATGGAAAACGGCCTGCACGCGCCCGGCCTCCATCTCGACCACGGGACCTTGTTCCGTTGCTGGCACAATCTGCTGCTGGCGCACGGACTGGCCGCCCGCGCGATCCGCGAAGCGGATCCGTCCGCGGAGATCGGGGCTTCCTCCACCGGCGCGCTGGCATACCTGCCGGAACAGGAAGAATCAAGATACGGGAAAGCCGCTGCCGCCGCAAGACCAATGGATGCAGACAATTCCTCCGGACCCGGCGGATCAATCGAGACCCCGGAGGCTCTGCGGACTGCCTCCTTCCGTTCTCTCCCCCTCAGTCAGAATCCGGGATATTATTTCAACCACCAGTGGTTTTTCGACCCCGTTTTCCTGGGACACTACCCGGACGATCCGGAAAGCCCCTGGGCGCCGTTTACCGGCAGCATCCCGAAGGAAGACCTGGAGATCATTTCCACACCGATCGATTTCGCCGGCCTGAACATTTACAACGGCCACGGCATGGTACAGGATGAAGCGGGCGGATTCCATCCGGAGGAAAAATATCCCGGTTATCCGCGCACCGCCCTCAAATGGCCGGTGACCCCCGAAGTATTGTACTGGGGCCCGCGCCTGATCTACGAGCGGTACGGGAAACCGGTCTATATCACGGAAAACGGGCAGAGCTGCAACGACCGGATCTTCCTGGACGGCTGCGTACATGATCCCGACCGGATTGATTTCCTGCACCGCTATTTGC
The DNA here is from genome assembly GCA_030533125.1 of Eubacteriales bacterium. Taxonomy (GTDB): domain Bacteria; phylum Bacillota; class Clostridia; order Lachnospirales; family Lachnospiraceae; genus CAG-791. Next base: position 11,057 of record JAUNJS010000039.1, read on the forward strand.
GAGAGCTGAAGAGAGCCTGCCTGGACGGAATCCCGGTACAGGGCTATTTCCACTGGTCCCTCACGGACAACTTCGAGTGGCACAGCGGCTACGACGACCGGTTCGGACTGATCTACATCGACTACCGGAACCTCAGGCGCATCCCGAAGGACAGCGCCGTGTGGTACGCGGAAGTGATCCGGACAAACGGGGAAAATATCTGAAAAATATAGGGAGAAAGCAGCGAGGAAAATGTCCGCAAATGCCGGGCCCGCCCGGGCATTTGCGGACATTTTTCGAGCGCATCGACCCAAGGGTCGAACATGAGATTTCCACGGTCGTAAAAGACCGGGATTGTCGAGATAAGAAGCGGTTGTCAGAGAAAACACACATCTTTGATGAGGAAGGAGCCATTTTGCACCCGGAACGGGTGCAAAATGGGCGGATTCCGAATGGGTGGAGCGCTGCGGGAGGGCGGGACGCGCGTAGCTTTAATCATATGAGTCGGTGAGCCATGCTCATAACCACATTTATGAATAAACTGCGCTGTGGCCGGCATTCCCTACGGGAGCAGAAAAACCATCGTCCGTGCCTGGAACCGGCTTCGGTGATGCCGGCACTCCCTACGGGAGAAGAAAAACCATGCGGTTTTCTCCGTTTTCAAAAGTATGCTCCGCCTTTTCTGTCGTTCCTTTCAGGATTCTGACCGGCAGCAGGTCCTCGTCCTTCAGTGGATCATAGGCATCCCCTTTATAATAGACGAAAACAGCGCAGTTTTTTCCGGCTTCGCCGCACTCGACCTCAAACCGGACCGGAAAAGCCTCTTCGCGCGTCTGCAGCAGTTCGAATACGGCTTCCTCGAAAACCTGTGTCACGAGGTTGGCTGTCCTGATACTCATGGACTGCTTGTGACAGAAAACCGCCAGATCCGCTATGGTTTTTGCGTAATCGATCTGAGGGTGTTCGAACAGAGTCTCATGGGTCTTCAGACGCTTGATGAAGACGCGCGTCTTCTCCTTTTCGGGATGGTGAAAGATCTTGTCCGGCGTCCCCTCTTCATAGATTATCCCGTCAGACATGAAGAAAATCCTGTTGCTGACATTTTCGGCGAAGCGCATCTCATGCGTCACGATGAGCATCGTATATCCTCTGGAGGCAAGATCCCGGATCACAGAGTTGACCTCATCTATCATACCGGGATCCAGCGCGGATGTCGGCTCGTCCAGAAGCAGCAGTTCGGGGTCCATGCACAGCGTCCTGGCAATGGCGACACGCTGTTTCTGGCCGCCGGACAATTCGTCCGGATAATAATCCCCGCGGCCGGCAAGCCCGACCGTCTCCAGCATGGATTGCGCCTTTGCATTTGCCTCTTCTCCGGAAAGACCGTTCAGCGTGACCGGACCGACAGTCAGGTTTTCGAGCACGGTCATGTTGGAAAAGAGATTGAAGGACTGAAATACCATTCCGATCTTTCTGCGGGCTTCCCTGAGCCGCTTTTTGTCGCCGCTCATCGGATTTCCGGAAAAAATCACTTCCCCGCTGTCCGGGGTCTCCAGGCGGTTGATACATCTTAAAAATGTGCTCTTCCCCGTGCCGGAGGGGCCGATGACTGAGATCACTTCCCCGTTTCTGATCGTACAACTCACATCCCGCAAAGGCACAATATCCCCGTATTTTTTCGAAAGATGTTTTATTTCCAGAAGAACTTCTTTTTCCTTCATTGCTTCCTTCATTGCGGCCTCCCTTTTCCGTGGAGTTTATCTTCCGTGAGAGAATGCGCCCGCTTCTTCCTGTGAAGCGTATCTTCCG
>JAUNJS010000039.1:12944-14272 GCA_030533125.1 Eubacteriales bacterium
GAGAAGAAAGCTTCGTACGTCCGCGCCCGGATAATGTCCGAGACCTTGGTCAGGTCCTGTACGGTGATATAGCCCACCACGGAGGTCGACTTGATTAGATTGACCACCTGCGTCTTGTAGACGTCGAAAATGTTCCGGACCGCCTGCGGGAAAACGATCAGGCGGTGGATCTGGAACGGGCTCATTCCCATGGCCTCCGCGGCTTCGATCTCGCCCTTCTCCACGCTTTCTATGCCGCTGTCCAGCGTCACAGCGCCCCGGCACCCGAAGTCCGTGGCAAACGCAATGACTGCCACAATGGTTTCCGAAAGCCCCGTCCCGGAAAAAATCACATAAAAGCAGATCATCAGAAACAGGACGATGGGCATGCCGTTGATCAGTTCAATAAAGGCTCTCATGATCAGAGACACCCACCTGACCCGGCTTCTTCTCGCCGTACAGAACAGGCAGGAGAAGATCGTGCCCAGCACCAGCGAACAGCAGGACAGCAGCAGGGTGACACGGAGACCGTCCAGGACCAGCATCCACCGGTTTTCCCGGATAAAAGTCTTTTCAAAATTTATCCGCATCGTGTCGAGGAAGCCGGCCGTCCGGCTGCCGCTTTCGGCGAGGACCATCATCTCCGTCGGCACATCGTGGATGGCAGGAAAGACAAAATCCACCTGCTCGGCCCTCTCCTTCGTATAGAAAAACCCGCCGTCCGTCATGTCGATCCGCCCGAATTCCCCGTCGGCGAGCTGGGAGGTCGTGTCTTCCACCCGGAAATCCAGGGCGTAGCCGTATTCAAAGGCAAAGGTGCGCGCGAGCTCCACGCACATGCCGATCAGCTCATTACCCTGATAGAAGGAATAGGGAACCACAGTCCCCTGCGTCCCGACGGTGATGACCGCCTTCGGATCCTGCGCGTCAGGAATTTCAGGCATGACATATCCGTTTCCGGATGTCCACCGGTCATAGAGATCGTCGAGATACCCCGCCTCTTTTTTGATTTCCATGAACTCTGTCACTTCGGAGTGGAGCGTTTTGATCTTTGTCTTCGGGGAGACCGTCATACAGATCTCGTCCACGCCGACCGGCGTTTTCAGGATATAGAGCTTATCCGGTTTTTCCCGCTGCGCGTTTTCCAGAACGATCCCGTTGTATACGATGGCATCGACCTGTCCCTGCTCCAGCCCCAGGATCAGTTCCGTCGGCCCTTTATAGCTCTTGATCTCTGCCTGCAGGAAAAGTCTTCTCACCAGATTTTCTGACCCGGCGCCGGTGACAATGCCGATCGTGTACTCCGGCCTGTCCATTTCCAGGGGCTCCTCCGTCCAGAAGGGAGATGT
>JAUNJS010000040.1 GCA_030533125.1 Eubacteriales bacterium
AAATCCTGCAAAGAATTTTCTCTATAGAAATTCTGCAAAGAATTTTCTATAAGGATTCTACAGAGAGTTTTCACTCTGATCTATAAAGATCTATAAAGAGTTTTCTATAGAATTAATTTCCGGAGACTTTAATAAAGAAGAATCTATATGATCTCTATCCTGTCTTTCATAAGAATGAAATCATGGTTTTTCCCCGTCAATCCCCGTGTCCGCTCCCGGATCTGTCAGCACATTTTCTCCGGGCGAACCTTCGCGTCGTATTCTTCGGAAGTCATAAACCCGAGGCTGAGGACGGCTTCCTTGAGCGTCGTGTTCTCCTCAAACGCCTTGTGCGCGCATTTCGCTGCATTCTCATACCCGATCTCAGGGCTCAAGCAGGTCACGAGCATGAGCGAGTTGTACAGATTCTGCTCCATCCTGTCCCTTTTCGCCCGGATGCCGCGGACGCAGTTCTTTTCAAAGGACGCCATTCCATCACCGAGCAGGCGGACGGACTGGATCATGTTGTACGCAAGGACGGGCATGAAGACGTTCAGCTCGAAGTTGCCCTGGCTCGCGCCCATTCCGATGGTCACGTCGTTTCCCATGACCTGGATGGCGATCATGGTGATCGCCTCGCACTGGGTGGGGTTGACCTTGCCGGGCATGATGGAGCTGCCGGGCTCGTTTTCGGGGATCGAGATCTCGCCCAGGCCGCAGCGGGGCCCGTTCGCGAGCCAGCGGATATCGTTCGCGATCTTCATGAGGTTCGCGGCGAGGCTTTTCAGGGCACCGGAGGTGAAGACGTAGGCGTCCTTGGCCGTCAGGGCGTGATATTTGTTGGGATCAGGGATAAAGCTCTGCCCGATGCCGTATTTTTCCGAAACAGTCCCTGTGATCTGCTGACAGACAAGGGCGTCGAATCCCTCCGGCGCGTTGAGGCCCGTACCGACGGCAGTCCCGCCGATGGCGAGCTTTGACAGATGGAGGAGAGACTCCTCGATCATGGCCTGTGAGGTTTCCAGCATCGTGCGCCATCCGGAGATCTCCTGGGAAAAACGGATCGGAACAGCGTCCTGCAGGTGCGTGCGGCCGATCTTGATGACGTCCCTGTTCTCCTCCTCCAGCCGTTTCAGCGTGTCGATCAGGTTCCGGCAGGAGGGCAGTAGGTACTCATACACCGCCAGGACCGCAGCGACGTTCATCGCGGTCGGGAAGGTGTCGTTCGAGGACTGGGACATATTAACGTGGTCGTTTGGATGTATTTTCACACCCGGGCGGTTTTTCATCGCGACATGCGTCACGACCTCGTTCACATTCATATTGGACTGGGTACCGGAGCCGGTCTGCCAGACCTTCAGCGGAAATTCCTCCGGATATCCGCCGTTCAGAATCTCCAGACAGGCTTCCGAGATCGCCTCTGTTTTTTCCGCGTCCAGCTTCCCGAGCGCATGATTTGCCTTCGCGCAGGCCATCTTCAGGATCGCGAAAGCGCGGATCACCTCCGCCGGAACGGTTTCCGTTCCGATCCGGAAATTCTCCAGCGAGCGCTGCGTCTGCGCGCCCCAGAAATGGTCGGCGGGTACTCTCACCTCGCCCATGGTGTCATGTTCAATACGATACTCCATTTTACCTCCAAATCTCAGCGGCTGTCTGTCTTGAATCAGTGCCCGGCAGTCCGGGGGCGGAACGCCTCCGGCCGGTGCTCGCGCAGCCGGTCCGCACCCGCGCCGTCAGATCCTGTCGGCGGCATCGGCTCCGGCATGTCACCGCCGCGGTCCGCGCGCGCCCGGTCACCGGCCCCGCCGTCATGATTGTATTATCGACCTCCGGTATGTCATCCACCGCCACAGTCTGCGCGCGCCCGGTCACCGGTCCCGCCGTCAGATTCCCGCCGGCCGCCGCAGTTCCAGACTGTACACATCCGTTCTTCTCTGTTTCAAAAACGGCAGCTGTTCCCGGATCTCCCGCACCCGCGCAAGGTCGATCTCATGGACCAGGATGCCCTCTTTTTCATCCATCTGCGCCGCGACATTCCCCCACGGATCGGTGATAATGGAATGTCCCCAGGACACATACCCTCCGGCCTGCCGCGCCTGGGAGCAGCCGACCATGAACACCTGGTTGTCCAGGGCGCGGGCCCGGAAGGACAGTTCCCAGTGGGCGGGTCCGGTCGTCATGTTGAAGGCGCCCGGCACGAAGATCGCGAGCGCCCCGGCCTCCGCTGTGAGCCTCGCCAGCTCCGGGAAACGGATGTCGTAGCAGATTTCCAGCCCGAAGCGCCCGAATTCCGTATCAAAAGTATCCACAGTGCTGCCCGCGGACAGAGTGTCCGATTCCCGGAACTGCTGTCCGCCTTTCACATCAATGTCAAACAGGTGCATTTTCCGGTGCTTTCCGATCTGCTTTCCGGCGCGGTCAAACACATAGCAGGTATTGTAGACACGGCCCGCGGCGTCCCGCTCCGGCATGCTGCCGGCTGCCAGATAGATGCCGGACGCCCCGGCCGCTTCCGCCATGGCCTGCCAGCAGGGGCCGCCCTCCTCTTCCGCGTACACAGGAAAGTTTTCTGTCTGATACGGGCAGTTGAACATCTCCGGCAGGACCGCGAGATCCGCCTTCTCCCGCGCCGCCTCTTCGATCAACTCCCGCGCGACGGCAATGCTCCGGGCTTTTTCCGGGCGCGCGCCCATCTGCAGCAACGCAATTTTCATCTTCTCACCTTCCCTCCTTCTCTCGCGATGCGGTCCTCCATCTTTTTCTGGACCCACTCGTGGAGTCCCAGGGAAATATAAGCCGCGCCCAGCAGCATGACAATCTGCGGAAGGATAAAAAAGAGGATCACCGCCAGAATAACATTAACCGCTCTGGATTTCGGCCCGAACGCCCGCAGCAGGAGCAGCAGCGCGATGAACCCGAAGGCGAGCAGATACATATAGCCGCACAGGCCGCCGGACTGCACCGCGACCCGCATAAACTCCTCCCGTCCTGTGGTCTGGGGCATGGCGACAGCGCGGCCGTATCCGATAAACAGGACCAGCGCCAGGATTCCCGTCCAGCGGGGCGGGTAATAAGACGTGACGGGATCCGGCCTGCGGATCGGAAAACGGAGCCTGCGCAGGATGAGGACACTGAGCTGGCAGACGATAAACCCCTGCACGATCCCCATAAAAATCATGGAAATAATGAACATGCGAAGGAGGGCATCCGGCTGCAGCAGCAGCGCGATGGCTTCCTGCTGCGCCTGTGTCTGGACAGCCCCCGCCTTCGCGAAGGCCTCCGTGATCGTTGTCTGCATGAACGCGATATCCTCCTGGATGTTGATCCCGAACAGAGACGCCAGCACCACGCTGCTCAGGACATTCGACACCGCGCTCAGCGCCATGATCAGCAGCATGGTCTTCGTCATGTCACGCTTCGCGTGCAGGCAGCTGCCATAGACCATCCCGATAAAGGACTGCGTCCCCGCGTAAAATGCCGAGGTGAATATTCCGCAGAAAACCGAGATCAGAATCGTGCAGAAAAAGACCGGAAGGCTGTCCCTGAAACCATACCGGGCCGAAAAGGCAACCATTGGAATCGGGAACAGAAATAAAAAAGACTCCTCCAGCATCGCGCCCGTCTGGCGGTTCAAAAGCAGCAGCACGCCGAAAACCGCGACCAGCAGCGCGCCAAAAGTCAGTTTTTGTGTATTCTCATTCATGCCGCCCTCCTCCGGAGATTCTCCGGGCACCGATGAAACATTTTTATGTCCGTCGCTGAATGATCTGCAGGCAGCTCCCCGGATTGTCCCCGTACAGATTCTGTGCCTGCGTGTGATGAAAACCTTCCTGTTCGGATCGCCGCACATATAATGGAGCCGGCCGGCGCAGGATTTTTCTTTGAGATTACAGGCCGGAATGGAGGCGCATAGCGGGCTGTGCAGCTGAATTCCGCCCTGTGAGACCGAAGAAATAGAGACGCCGGGTGGAGCGTTTATTTGCGTGGCAATCCTTAGTATATCCACCGTTCCCGTCCTTTGCAACCCGTGATCCCGCGACCTGCTTTTTCCGCTTTCCCGTGACTGGCGTCTCCCGCATTCCCGTGACTGCCTTCTCCCGCATTCCCGCGGCCGGCGTCTCCCGCTTTCCCGCGACCACATTCTCCCGCTTCCCCTCAATCGACTTCTCCAGCTTTCCTGTAACCGGCTTCTCCCTGTTTTTCCCTGTTTCCCCTGCTTTCCCGGCTGCTGCATAGGCCTGCCGTCAGGCGGGAAAACTCCTTACGGCTGCACTGCGGTCATGAAAAGCCCTGCACGCGGCATTCCTCAACGGGGCCGCTAACCGGAAAACTCCTTACGGCTGCACTGCGGTCATGAAAAGCCCTGCGCGCGGCATTCCTCAGCGGGGCCGCTGACCGGAAAACTCCTTACGGCTGCACTGCGATCATGAAAAACCCCGCCGGATTGGGGATCCGGCGGGGGCAAGAAGGAGTAAATGTATAAAACATTTTATGAAGATCTGTCCCTGAACGGAACAGAAATTCTCATTATTTGCGTCTCTTCTTCAAATCCGGAATGCCGGGAAGGGGCATGCCGGGCGGAAGGCAGACCGCGTTCATCAATAATCGAACATTCCCATGGGCTTCGTCTTCGGCACCTTCGTGTCGGTGTAGGTCTTCGCGGTCTCATAGTCGATGTCGTGAATCGGCCATGTGGGGTTCTTGCCCTCATAGACTTCGTTGACGCCCATCGCGGAGAAGTAGGAAGCGCGGTGCGCTGCCTCGGACGTATTTCCGCCGATATGGGGATACATGATCACGTTGTCCAGAGTCAGCAGCGGGTTCGCGGGATCCACGGGCTCTTTGCGGAGCGCGTCGATGCCGGCGCCGGCGATCACGCCGTTCTTGCAGGCTTCATACAGATCTTCCTCGACGACCAGGCCGCCGCGGGCAGTGTTGATCAGGAACGCAGTGGGCTTCATCATAGCCAGGCGCTCTTTGTTGACCATATTCCTCGTGACGGAGGTGTTCGGCGCGTGCAGGGAGACATAATCGCTCTCCTTGAAGATGCGGTCAAGGTCACGGACGACTTCGACACCATCCGGGAATGCCCATGCGGGAAGATAGGGGTCATAGCAGAGGACATTCATCTCGAAGCCGAGCATACGCTTGGAGACGCGGCTTCCGATATTGCCGCAGCCGATGATGCCCAGGGTCTTGCCGTTGAGGGTGTTCTTGCGGACTCTCAGCTTGGCGGTGTAGAAATCATTCACCCAGGTCTTGTGCAGAACAGTGACGTTGCGGCTGCACTCAAGCATCAGAAGAATGGCGGTCTCCGCGACAGAGGTGCTGTTCGCGACCGGTGCATACAGCGCCTGCACGCCGTTGTCATGGCAGGCCTTGACATCGAGGGCGTCAAAGCCGGCGCCGTGGCGGACGATGACCTTCAGGTTGGGGTTGGACTCGATGACTTCGCGGGTAATCGGAGTGATGCGGACGATCATCGCGTCCGGCTGATACTCCTTCATATCCGCCAGAACATCCTCTGTCTCAAAGCCGCGCCCCTTGATCAGAGTGTGGCCCTTGTCAAGAAGAAGCTGTGTGCCCTCTTCCATGATTTCCTGCGGCAAAAGTACTTTCCATCCCATAGTAGCTCTCCTTTTTTTTGCATAATTGGTTGTCTGTCACTCTATATACAGCCCTTCAAACAATCAGAGAAGGCCTGCAATTCATGATAATCTGTAAATGACCATTTACAACGCCGGATATCTCCGTACCAAGTACCCGGCTGTCATTTCCTATTTTCTCTCACAGCTTTTGTATTGTATACAATTCCGGCTTTCCGTTCCTCCGCACAGCCTTCAGGCTCCGTTTTCGGCAATTATCAACAGAAACATCTTGTATCCACAAAGGCTGTATTTCGTATAAGTCTATGATATATTGAATATGCCAACAATTCTAACAGTAGTTTTTTTGTTTTTTTACAAAAACATTTTGTTGGAAAACTGCGAAGAAGAGAGGGGCGAGTCATGGCCATTCAGCATTTTGAAGGGGGCACCTTTCTGCCCATGGATACAACAAGCCTGTACTATTTTCAGGAGCTGACAAAGGATCTGCATATGACGCGGACGGCGGAGCGGCTGTTTATTTCTCAGCAGACACTGAGCAACCATATCCTGCGTCTGGAGAAGCAGCTAGGCTGCCAGCTGTTTTACCGCAAACCTGCCCTGTCCCTGACCTACGCCGGAGAGCAGGTCCTCGCGTTCGCGGAGCGGACGATCCGGGACCAGATCAACCTGCAGGACATCCTCTCGGATGTGGAAGACCAGAAGCGCGGCTCGATCCGCTTCGGGGCGAGCACCCTGCGCATGAACGCCTGCCTGCCCGTCATCCTGCCCTGCTTTCTCGAGGAATACCCCCTTGTCGAACTGCAGATCACAGACCAGACCTCCCGGCGTCTCGAACCTCTGATTCTCAACGGAGAACTGGACATCGCCCTCGTCGCCGGCGAAGGAATGACCGAAAACACCCCCTCCAGATCCGCGGACAAGAAGAAGGGCAGGGAGAAAGAGGACCCGGTCTTCGTACGTGAGCTGTTGATCCGTGATCCGATCTATCTGTGCATCACGGATTCTCTTCTGCGAAAACAGTTCGGCGGAAGAGCGGAGGAGATCCTGAAGGCCTCCCGGCACGGCGCCGACCTGAAACACTACAGAAATGTCCCTTTCATGCTCTACAAAAACCGGATGGGCATACTGATCCACCGCTGCTTTGAGGATGCCGGCTATGAACCGCACTCCTATCTGCTGGCCCCTTATACCCAGATTATTACCAGAATCGGCCTGCAGGGCACTGCGGCATTTTTCAGCACGCGTGTCGTCCTTTCCTCCCAGAGAGAAGATCTCCCCCCGGATCTTCACATTTTCCCGCTGCTGTACCGCGGGAAGCCCCTCTACCAGGAGATCTACCTCCTCCACAGCCGCGACCGCTATATTCCCCGGTTTACTTCCCGGTTCCTGGAACTGCTGCGGGAATGCTTCCAGGGAATCAATGACACTCCCCTGGAAGACAAAGAAGACAAATAAAAGAACAGGAAGACGACATCCGTCGTCTTCCCGATGACCGATAACAGAAAAAAGAAGACGGCAGCTGCCGCCTTCCCGATAACCGGAAACAGAAAAAAGAAGACGGCAGCTGCCGTCTTCCCGAACAACAATAACAGAGTTTTAACAGGGTTTTACTTCCCGGCAGGCTGTACAGAGGACACCATTTCAATCATCTGCTCCTTTGTGCATCCCGGATCCGCGAAGATACTGTACGCATACGTGCCGTCGGTCCATACCGCGAGAAGGCATTTCCCGTCCGCTGTGCTCAGGCGCACTTCCCGGCCGTTCACACTGACGATATCCTTCTTCTCAAAATCGAGATAGACCCCCGAAATATCCTCCGTGCCCTTCCCCTTCCGGAACGACACCTGCCGGCCATCCTCGTCTTCATATTGAATCTCGTACATGCCGTCATTATAGAGCAGGTAATTGAAGTATTTTGCTTTGAAGGGGAGATTCGTCAGTTCTTCGGCGCCGATCTCCACGTCCCCGATAAAAACATCAAAATCCGTATATTCGACATAGGGCGAAGGCAGGCCGTCGATTCCGAGGTTCTCGAAGTCCTCCCCTTCAATATTCGCCATATCCTCTTCCGAAATCGGATTCCCGTCTTCATCGGTCTCGACGCCTTCCGCAGGATCCTCCTCCGGATCCTCCGCTGTCCCGGATTCATCCTCAAGGGCGATCTTTGTCTCTGTGAGCCGTTCCTCCTCATTCTGCTCATTCCGCGCGGAAGATTCTCCCTGCCCCTTCGCGCCCTTTCCGCATCCCGCGGCGCACACAGCCACAAGCAGGCACAACAGCAGCCGGGAAACAGCTTTCATCACGGCACAGTCTTTATGTTTCATTTTACAGTCATTCCTCCTGTTTGTTTTGATCTCTCTATTCGTGTCTCTCTTTTATACATTTTGATTATTATTTCTCACTTTTTTTCTCATGTAAAGAGGTTCTGCCGGGTGAATAAGGACGACAGCACACCGCCGGAATGCGGCATCGCGGTCCGCGCGCAGCTTCTTTAGATTTTCTCACCGGCTTTTCTCCATATATAATATACGCAAATCTCTCCGAATCGTCACCCGAATCTCCTGAAAAAAAGAAATATTCCAAAAAAACCTGCAGGCAGCGGCAGTCCTGTGTACTTAAAATCTTCCGGCCGGACCTGCCTCCTCCGGAATTTCAAAGCGTCCCGCGTCCGCCGCAAAGCGGAAAGCGAAAAAAATGCTTCGCAGGCCGCGTCAAAAAATGCAGCAGGGATCCCCCCCCTGCTGCATAAAAGAAACTTCAGATATTATGTATTACAGATAATCCGGACATTTCTGGAGCCGACATTCTGAGACCGCATCGGAAATCCGGGCATCTCAGAAATCATCATTCCGGCACCGCCTGCCCTTAAAATCCGGGTATCTCCGGAAACGCCGTTCAGGCATTTTTATAAAATCCGGGCATCTCCGGAATTGTGATGTCCACTGACACGCCGGAATCGCGGGCTTCGGACGCGCATCCGGCTGTGATCTGGGCCACATAGCCGTCCCATGCCGCAGGGCCGTCGACCCTGCCTTCCCTGCTCGCGTCGATCCAGTTCTGGAGTTCGATGTTGTAGGCCTCCGGGAACCGCTCCGACCAGTCGTGGCAGATCGGCGTAATCCTGGCGTCGTTCGCGCGGATCATCGCGTAAGGAGGCTCGGGCAGGTTCAGGATGCCCTCTTCGCACACGACCTCACAGCGGACATCGTACCCGTGGTGGGAAAAGATAAAGGATTCCACTTCAATGTAGATCCCCGACTCCGTGGTCAGGTGCATGATCTGCGGATCCCTGCAGTCGCCGGAGTGCCTGGAGCTTCTGGGGCAGACCACGTCGACCTTCTTATAATCCTCCCCAAGAAGCCACCGCAGAACGTCGATTTCATGAATCATGGAGTTCTCAACGGACATCCGGGTTTTCCAGCCCACGCCTCCGTCGTCATAGTTGTGATGGCAGCAATGGAGGACGAGGGGCGCGCCGTATTTTCCGGAATCGATCAGGTTTTTGAGCTGCACATATCCGGGATCATACCGGCGCATGAACCCCACCTGCACCAGATGCTTTCCGCCCGCGATTTCCGCATCGACGATCTCCCTGCAGAGCGCAGGTGTGGGGGAAAGAGGCTTTTCACAGAAAACGGGTTTGCCCGCCCTGATCGCTTCCAGCACATAGGGCGCATGCCATGCGTCCGCCGCCGTGACGATCACCGCCTCGATCTGCGGATCGTTGATCATGGCTTCCGGACTCTCATACCCTTTCATGCCATACTGCTTTGCCACTGCCTTTCCATAGTCCGCGTTGGCGTCCGCGCAGCCGATGACCCTGCCGCCCCGGAGCCGGTTGTTGATGCGGTCAATGTGCGTCCTGCCGATGGCGCCCGTCCCCGCAAGACCGATTTTCAGTTCTGACATACTCTTCTCCTTCCCGGGTTTCCTGTCACCCCGGGGTATATGATTTTCGGTTCCGACCGAGAATACAAGGATCTTCCGTCCTTCTCTGTTTCCGGAAGATGCCGTCCGGGAACCTGTCCGAAAGACCTCTCCGCCCATGTGCCGCTGCGAAGCGCCCGCTTCCGCGCTTTTGTCAGTCGATCCTGACGATCCCGCCTTCCTTCCAGGCTTTTGTCGTTGCAAAGCCAATCTTTGTGGAAAGAATGCCGTCATCCACGGTGATCTCCGGCTTTCTGCCCTCGAGCAGGCAGTTGACGAAATACTCGACCTCGCGGCGGTAGGCATCAAGGAAGCGTGTCTGGAAGTTATCGACGCACTCTGTCACGACGCCGTTCTGATTATACAGGACAGCGAGATTCTTCTCCGGGACGGGGCTGATGCGGATGGAACCCTCCGTGCCGATGATCTCGGTCTCAATATGGTAGCCGTGCGCCGCAGTGCGCCCGACATGGATGGTTCCGATGCCGCCGTTGGCAAACCGGTAAACGGCAACACCTGTCTCGTCATCCCCGGCTTCCCTGAACTCGGGATGCTTGAAAGTCGCGCCCAGGGCATAGACCTCCGTCGCCTCTGAACCGAGGAACCAGCGCATCAGGTCAATGTCATGGACAGCCATGTCGATAAAAATACCGCCGGAGGTCTTCGCGAAGCGGATCGTCCCCTGTACCGTCGCCTCCGGATCGATACCCGTAGCCTTCACCATATACGGAGTGCCGATGGCGCCCGCGTCGATCTTCTCTTTCGCGTAGGCATAAGAAGGGTCAAATCTGCGCATGAAGCCCAGCATGAAATTCAGTTCGGGATGGCGGTCCACCGCCGCTTTCGCGACCATGCACTCCTCCAGGGTTACACCGAGCGGCTTGTCACAGAATACATGCTTCCCTGCGTCCAGGGCGGCCTCGATCTGCCAGCAGTGCTCGGTCGATGTAGTCACGATCGCCACCGCGTCAATGTCGGGATCCTTTACCATCTCCCGAAAATCTGTGTAAAGCTTTTCTGCAGCGACTCCAAGTTCATTATTCGCGTACTCGAGCTCCGCAGGCATAATGGAACACGCCGCCACGAGTTTCGCCCCGGGAATCCTGTTCGCGATATTGCCGGCATGGACCTTTCCGAGCCTCCCCAGGCCTGCGATGCCAAAACGTACTTCTTTCATCATTTCATGACCTCCTTTTCCGGATCGCGGTATTCACGGTAATCCATGTATCAGATTTTTACAGTTTTACAGCACGAACACTTTACCAGCGTCAGACCGTCATTATACAAAAGAGACAGCGTGTACATTTGATATGATTTGCACATATCTTCGCGTGTTTATCGCATTGCGATGCGTGTGAATGCGTGTATTTATCGGCTCTATTTCACTTTAGCACACGCATGTTTTGCGTGCAAGCTGAAAATGATGCCGCTGCGCTTTTCCATCTATCCCATATATTCCGCAAATTCAAAATGTGAACCTGCTGCCATTGAAACCGCGGGGACGCACCGGTTGTTTTTCGTCCTCTCCTGCTGCTCTTACATTTTCCTGCGCTGACAGGGTTGCAAAAAACCTCATGGCCTTGATCGGCCATGAGGCTTTTAAACTTGTTGACGACACTTTACCGGAAAACTCCGGCGCCGGGCACAAGGAAAACCGCATGTTCATTTGCGGACGATCCCCGCGTATTGCGCCGGCTTTTTCCCCTGGCAGAGCCGGGAATCCCCGGCGTTTCAGTTTAGTAAAAGGTGTCCTGCGATAGATCCGGCTTTTGCAAATAATGTCTGTCCGTTAGAAGGAACTCAGCCCTTCTTCGCTGCAGCCTCTTTACGGCGGGCCTTGGCAGCCATGGACTCACGTGTGACGTCGAGGAGGACGGCGCCGATGATAACCAGACCCAGAACCATGTTCTGGACAGCGGACTCAACAGACAGAAGGGTGAAGCCGTTTCTCAGGGTCGCAATGACCAGAGCGCCGATGATGGTACCGATCATTGTACCTTTGCCGCCCATGAAGGAGGCGCCGCCGATAACGCAGGATGCGATCGCGTCAGTGTCGTACGGCTGGATCGCGTTCGCGCCGTTGCAGATGCCGCTTCGGCCGATGGAAACAATACCTGCGATGGCAGCCATGAAACCGGACAGAGCATAGCAGAAAGTCAGGACGTTCGCCGCGTCAATACCGGAAAGTCTTGTGGCTTCCATGTTGCCGCCGGCGCAGTAGATGGAACGACCGAGCGCCGTGCGGGTCAGCAGGATGTGCATGAGGACGTAGATGATCACGACAACGATGAAGCTGACCGGGAAGCCGCCGACGGTGGCGCTGCCGAGCGCCATGACGCCGTTCGGGAAACCGGAGATCATCTGGGAGCCGGTGACCAGCAGGGCCGCGCCCCAAAGGAAGTTCTTCATACCCAGTGTGGATACGAAGGGGTGAGGCAGGTGGAGCCTGGTCAGGAGCGTGCCGTTGATCAGGCCGATGACGGTGCCTGCGATCAGGGCGACCAGGATCAGAATGACCGGGTTCTGCGTGCCGCCCTTAACCAGCATACCGCAAAGGCAGGCGCAGAAGGTCGCGTTCGCGCCGACCGAGAGGTCGATACCTGCTGTGATCAGGCAAAGCAGCATACCGGTGGAAAGAAGAGCCGTGAATGTCGTCTGCTTCAGAACAGACATGATATTACTGAAGGTAAGGAAGTTCGGGCTGGCGATCGTCAGCACGACGCAGAGAATCAGCAGTGCGCCCAACGTGCCCAGATACGCAGACAGGCCGCCTAATTTACTATTTTTCATTGATATACTCCTCCAACAAAAAGGTGGTTCAATGTGGTTCAATTACGAAATATTAGTGTAACGCATCGGCGTTAAGCGTCCCCCCGAGGAGAAATTCGCGAAGGCGATTTCTCCGATGGGGTGAGGTCGATGGAATCGACCTCGGCCTGGACGATTAACGCATCGGCGTTAATCGTCCAGGCTGCCGCCCCACGCCGCTTTCATGAGACTTTCCTGGTTGAAGTGCTTGCTGTCTCTGTCAACGATCGCCTTGACTTCACCTTCGCGCATGACGACCACGCGGTCGGACATACCCAGGATCTCAGGCATTTCGGAAGAGACCATGATGACGCACTTGCCTTCCTTCACCAGGCGGTTCATGACATTGTAAACTTCGATCTTCGCGCCGACGTCAATGCCTCGCGTGGGCTCGTCAAAGATGAAGATCTCCGCATTCGTGTTGACCCATTTGCCGATGACGACCTTCTGCTGGTTACCGCCGGAAAGCTGGCCGACCACCTCGTCGATGGAAGGGGTCTTGATGCGCAGGGACTCGATATTATCCGTACCGATCTCCATGATACGCTTCTGGTTCAGGAAAACGCCGTCGCAGAAGCCCTTGAGATTCGCCAGAATCAGGTTGTTGCGGATGGACTCCGCCAGCACCAGGCCCTGTCCCTTTCTGTCTTCTGTCAGGAAGGCGATCCCTGCCTTGATGGCCTGTCCGGGGTTCTTGATCTGAACTTCCTTCCCGTCAATATAGATTTTGCCGCCGTCCAGAGGATCCGCCCCGAAGATGGCCCGCATGGTCTCTGTACGGCCTGCGCCGACCAGACCCGCGAAACCGAGGACCTGTCCGCGGTAAGCTTCGAAGCTCACGTCATGCAGCACGCCGCCTTCCTCCAGGTGCTCCGCCTTGAGGGCGACTTCGCCCTTTGTGCCGAACTCCTTCGGGAACAGGTTGTCAAGGGAACGGCCGACCATTGCCGCGATCAGGGAGTCGTTGTCCCAGTCCTTGATGTCCCTGGTGTCGATGTACTGGCCGTCGCGGATGACCTCAACACGGTCACAGAGCTCGAAGAGCTCTTCCAGTTTATGGGAGACGAAGACGATGCCGATGCCCCTTGCCTTCAGATCGCGGCAGGTCTTCATCAGCTGCTCGACCTCTTTTTCACCCAGGGAGGAGGTCGGCTCATCCATGATGATCATCTTCGCGTCGATCAGGACCGCCTTCGCGATCTCGATCATCTGCTGGACGCCCATGCCGAAGGTTCCGGCCGCCTTTGTGGGATCCACATCCTGGCCGAGGGAAGCCATGACTTCCTTTGCTTTTTTATGCATGGAGGCGTAGTCCAGAAGACCCATCGGGCCCTTTTTCCATTTGTTGATAAAGATATTGTCCGTGATGGAGAGGAGCTTCTCGATATTCAGCTCCTGATAAACGCAGGCGATGCCCGCCGCGGCCGAATCGTTAGGGTTGTGGAAAGTCATCTGCTTCCCTTCAACATAGATCTCGCCCTCGTCCGGCTTGTGCACGCCCGTGAGCACCTTGATCAGCGTCGACTTACCTGCACCGTTCTCACCGATCAGTCCCAGGATCTCACCCGGCTTCACAGAGAGCTGCATTTTGTCGAGCGCCTTAACACCCGGAAATATCTTTGTGCAATTTTTCAATTCCACAACATATTCGCTCATTCGGAAGTGTTCCTTTCTCTATTGCTGACCACTTTTCACCGTTCTTGATACATTCCGGTGAAGAGCTTGCTTATTTCCTGTTCTCAGGATGATATTCTGCCCCGGCTGCTTCTATATGATAGTATCACTGAAAATAATACTCATATATGCCGCAGCCTCATTTCCGGTTCCGATGAAGGAGATGACCTCGTCCGAATCAGGACTCCCAAAAACTTCATACCCATAGTTGCATCCTCCTGTTTTGAAACTAACATTACTGCGAACAACTACTCCCCCTCAGGGAGCCGGCC
>JAUNJS010000267.1 GCA_030533125.1 Eubacteriales bacterium
GTCTCCTGTTCATGTGTCTCCTGACGCACAAGACGTCACTCCACCTTCGGGAGCTTTGCGACAGACGCGGCAATGTCCTCATCGGTCGGGATCTGGTCGCTCATCTCGCCGTCGTTGTACTTCTGGTACGCGACAAGGTCGAAGTAGCCGGTGCCGGTCAGGCCGAAGACGATGGTCTTTTCCTCGCCGGTCTCCTTGCACTTGAGAGCCTCGTCGATGGCAACGCGGATCGCGTGGCTGCTCTCGGGCGCGGGCAGGATGCCTTCGACGCGCGCGAACGTTTCGGCTGCTTCGAAAACAGATGTCTGCTCGACGCTCGTGGCCTCCATGAAGCCGTCGTGGTAGAGCTGGGACAGGGTGGTGCTCATGCCGTGGAAGCGCAGGCCGCCCGCGTGGTTCGGGGACGGAATGAAGCTGCTTCCCAGAGTGTACATCTTGGCCAGCGGGCAGATCATGCCGGTGTCGCAGAAGTCATAGGCGAACGTGCCGCGGGTGAAGCTCGGGCAGGAGGCCGGCTCGACGGCGATGATGCGGTAATCCGCTTCGCCGCGGAGCTTCTCGCCCATGAAAGGAGCGATCAGGCCGCCCAGGTTGGAGCCGCCGCCTGCGCAGCCGATGATCATATCGGGCTTAATGCCGTACTTGTCGAGAGCGATCTTCGTCTCCAGGCCGATCACGGACTGGTGCAGCAGGACCTGGTTCAGGACGCTGCCCAGCACATAGCGGTAGCCGGGGTTCTTCACAGCTACTTCGACCGCCTCGGAGATCGCGCAGCCGAGGCTTCCGGTTGTACCGGGGTGCTCCGCCAGGATCTTCCTGCCGACCTCGGTCGTCTCGGAAGGGGACGGCACGACGGACGCGCCGTAGGTGCGCATCACTTCGCGGCGGAACGGCTTCTGCTCATAGGAAACCTTGACCATGAAGACCTTGCAGTCCAGCCCGAAATAGGAGCAGGCCATGGAAAGCGCTGTGCCCCACTGGCCGGCGCCGGTCTCGGTCGTCACGCCCTTGAGCCCCTGCTTTTTCGCGTAATACGCCTGCGCGATCGCGGAATTCAGCTTGTGGCTGCCGCTCGTGTTGTTGCCCTCGAACTTATAATAGATCTTCGCGGGGGTCTGCAGCTTCTCCTCCAGACAGTACGCGCGGACCAGCGGGGACGGACGATACATCTTATAAAAATCCCGGATCTCCGCGGGAATCTCGATGTACGGCGTCGTCTCGTCGAGCTCCTGTGCCACCAGCTCCTCACAGAAGATCGGCGCGAGCTCCTCTGCCTTCAGCGGCTGAAGCGTCCCGGGATTGAGCAGCGGCGCGGGCTTGTTTTTCATATCCGCGCGCAGATTATACCAGCTTGTCGGCATCTCGTCTTCCGTGAGATAAATCTTATAAGGGATCTTGTTGTCTGCCATTTTTTTCTCCTTTCCTGCTTCCCGGCGCGCTCCGCGCACCTTCACCCGCACCTGCGTTTTTATAGGAAGCGTTCATACATCGCGCGTTCCATTTCCCATGGAAACCCGCATCCCCGGAACGAACTCCGGTCCGCATCTGTTTCCCTGCGGAAGCCCGTATCTTGTGGATCCGCGCCTCGTGAACCTTCGGGACAAATCCTTTAGACAAAGAAAAAACCTGTCCCAACCAGTAACTTCTGCTGGGACAGGCTGATACTCTCATCCTGCGGTGCCACCCGGCTTGGCGCCATGCGCCCACTCTGCCATACGCCTTGTGAAAGCCGAACGATCAATCCTGTGAAAAATCGTGATGTTTATTGTGCGCCGGATCCTCTCCGGAGAATCCCGCGGCATCTCAGCTGCATACAGGCATATGCTGAACTTTGATCACGGAGATTCATCACTCCGTCTTCCATACTCTGCGGACAAAAACCTGCAGGAATCTGCATCGTCCGTATTTCCGGTCGCCCTCGGAAGGCCATTCAACAGAAGTCCTCACACTGCAATCTCAGCACCTGCAGCTCTCTGTGGTCAGGTTTTTCCTGTTTACTCACCCTTCTTCAACGGTTTAACGCAGTGTATCACAAAAGCCGCATGCCTGTCAATGAAAAACCGGAGTTGTCCGATAAAAAACCGGAGTCAGAGTTGTCCGATATAAATCATTTTAAATCATTTTCTCCTGTAGAGTGTCCTGTCACAGCTGCACTTTTTCAATTCTGCAGCTGTGCTTCTCTGTTTTCTCGCTGTAGTTGATCCCGACCAGCAGAACGTCTCCGTGATACTGCAGCTGTCGGAGAACAGCGCAGTAATCCTTGTCCCGGATCTGTTTTATGGCTTCTTCCGCAGCTTTTCCCCATTTCAGTTCGATGATCATGGGCGGGGCCGTGCTGCCGGTGAAAGGAAGGAAAAGGAGATCGCAGAATCCCCGCCCGCTGCCCAGTTCCTCAAACGTCGTGTATGGGCTGTCCGGAGAAAAATAGTACGCTTCCAGAATTACATAACGAAGCGCGTTTTCCTCGCGATAATGCTTCGGAGGTCTCTGACCGTGTACTTTCGCGATCAGACCGGCGAGGTCCGTCTCGTTTCCTTCTCTTGTTGCCGCCAGAACTGCGTCGCATGTCCTGATCCTCTCGAGAAAGTCCGGATTGCTTCCCTTGGACATTGTCGCCAGGAAATTGTTGCGTATTTCAAGATTCGGGATACGAACCGTTCTTCTGACCGCGTTGTAAGAGAGATATCCGAGATGGATCAGTGTCGTCAGGACATCGTCTCTTGTGCTGATTTTATTCAGATCATTCTCAAACTTTTCAATGGATACAGAAGCTTCCTCTCCGTCCATCAGCTTCAGAACCGTATCTTTTAAACCGTCCAGATTCATCTGGATATACATGCGCAGGGACTCAAACGCAGATGTGGATGCCCAGTAGCTGGAGTATTTTCCGCGCGCAGCAGCCTGCAGCACTGAATCGGGGCAATAGATGTGTCCGGCTCCTTCCAGGATGTATCCGTCATACCATTTTTTCATTTCTTCATAGTCTGCCGCCGGATATCTGCGGCAGACATTCCTGACATCCTCCTCTGTGAAGCCGACGTATTCCCCCAGATTCCCGGCGTCCAGCATCGAATATTCCCTGAAATCAGAAAGCGCGGACTGTGTATCATAGCGGATGATCGGCAGGATCCCGGTCATATAGGCCCCCGCAAGATATTGCGGGACTTCATTTCCGCGAAAAAGCATGCGAAGGAAATCGATATACTCCCGCTGCAGGGCAAGGTTTTCCTTCTGTTCACGAAAAAGCATATCCCACTCATCTATAATAATGATGAATTTCCTGTTTTTAACAGAGACGATTTTCAAAAGACAGTCCAGAAGGGACATTGACTCCTCAATCCCGCAGTCCGGATATTCCGCGATCAGTTCCCGCAGAATTTTCTGACGGATCGTTTTGACAATGTCCTGTACAGGAATCGTCCGGTCCGTCAGAAAGGATATGAGTCCGAAATAAATCACCGGAAACCGGTTCATATAGTTCCTGAACCCCGGCTCTGTTTCAATCTCCAGTCCTCGAAACAGATCTTCCGAATCACAGCCGCAGGAATAATACGCTGCCAGCATGTTGGCTGCTGTCGTCTTGCCGAACCGCCTCGGGCGTGTGAAACAGATCTCTTTTCGCTTTGTATGTAAAGCTGCGTTCATAAACCGGATCATCCCGGTTTTATCCGCATAGTATTCATCCCGGATAGATTCCGCAAAGCCCGCGTTTCCCGGATTTACATAAACGCCCACGAAACTTCACCCCCTGTCTGCTGCTCTCCGCTGCAGTCCGTAAACGCGATAGCAGCTGCCTACAGTATACCACGTTCCGCGTGGAAAATCTGCGTGGAAATCTCCGGCATCTTCCGGAAGGTCCATCACGGGAAATGCTTCGGGAAATGATTACAAGTCGCACTGAATGCCTGACAGGGCAGGATACTTGGAGAAAGAGAAAATGATATGGAAAAAAACGCGGATCCGGGAATGCGGATCCGCCCCGGCCGGAAATAAACCATTCCTGCAGCCCTATGCGACAGAACCGCAAAGATCTCAAACGGTTCACGATCCGCCCCGGCCGGGAAAAGGGAAATCCATTCCTACAGTCCGTTCCTCACATGCAGCCACCACGAATAGATACAGGGCACGAACGCCAGAAAGAGGCTGATTCCGACCAGCCACGCGCCCTGCAGGCGTCCGGTCAGTGTCAGCACGATCAATACAAATCCGCCTGCGATCCACAGATATCCGCCCATCCGGTGCGTACGGTTCCAGTTCTCTTCATTTGCAAGAGTCCATGGCATTTTGATGCCGATCGTATAATTCTGCCTTGTCTTTGGGAGATAATTCCCGACTACGATAAACATGGCGCCCAGAAGCAATTCCATAAAGAACGAAATATCCATCGGAATTCCCAGATTATACGGATAGATCACGGCCGCGCACACCAGCGAGACGACCGGGATGATCCAGAGACAGAGCACAAACAGTTTTCTGCTGATGTTTTTCTTTCTGGGATCCCCGGATGTCACCACAGCCATCACCCACTCCATCGCGAGACAGAAGAGCGGGATCCCGAACACCGCAAATATCTTGCTGCTGAACCCGTTTGCCTGATTGTTCATCCCGAAATGCGTCGCCATCGGATCCGGCAGCCGGTCCCACAAGAAAAGCCCTGCCAGAATCGGCAGAATCGTTACTACGCTTGTCACTATGAGCGTGCGCTTATTCTCCTTCAACATCGCGACCACCTCCTCATTCCGGAAACAGACCTGTCCGGATTTTCCTGAATCAGAATATAACCATCCCGCAAAATGACCGTCCTACAAAATGACCGTCTTG
>JAUNJS010000648.1 GCA_030533125.1 Eubacteriales bacterium
AAAGAATCGCCTTATAGTAGGTATGCTGTTTTGGGACGTCACTGAACGGCGAGGAGGCAGACGCCCTGGGTGCCGGTCTCCCCAGATATTTCCATATGAACATCATGATATGTCCCCTTGTGCAGGTCACGTTCATACGAAAAGTACCGTCGCTGTAACCTCCGGCAATACCTTTCTGGTATGCCCACAATATAGGCTTGTAAAATGCGCCTGACTTAGGTACATCCCGGAAAGTGAGCGCCGGTGTCTGCTTCGGCTCCGGTTTTCCCGCGAAGCACCACAGGAAACGTATCGCTTCCCCTCTGGTACAGGTCCTGTTTATTCCGAACGTGCCGTCACTGTAACCTCCGGCAATGCCGTTATCGGCAGCCCAGTAGATCGCCTCGTAATAAGGATGAGCGGGGTCCAGAACATCTGAAAATACTTTTCTCGTCGGCTTCGCGGTGCTGAGGGTCCTCGTCGCCGCACGGATTCGCAGCACTTCTCCGTCTCCATCCTCCGCCAGATCCATCCATCTGCCGCCGGGCTTTTTCACAAGACTTCTGCAGTATAGATTGTCAGTTTCAAAGAGAACATCACCGACCAGCTGTCGTCTCTGCGCTGAAAACGACTCCGTCTTTGTCCCCGCGTTCTCCACGACGATCGAATACCAGCTGCCCGCGCTCACCACGACTTCCCTCTGCAGACTGAAGGTGTTAAGCCCCGACCCGTTCATCCGGACAATCTGGCTCAGGGCCTTTCGTCCGCTCGTCGGATCGGCCGTGTCAAGAAGGTCGGTAAATATCGTTACTTTATATCTGGCATTACCGGTCCACGTACACAGTGAGATTTCTCCGATGGCTTCGCCGCGTCCGGCTCCGGCCTTAACTTCGTAGATATTTGCACCGGCTGTCATGTTCTCACCGCTCACTGCGGAAACCGGGTCAAAACAGCACGAATTACCCACCATTGCAAGTCCGTCGTAGAAATACAGATTCGTATATTTTCTCTGTGATGTCTTCACCGCCGATGCAGACACACATCCGAGCATTGTCGCGTTTTCATAGGATATGTAAAAATATCCGCCGTCGCCCCAGTCATCCCCCCAGGAGTTCCTGGCGATCCACGCTCCGTTCTTTCTCGGTCTGCCTGTGCCGCTGCCAAATTTCGACACTGCAAATGCATCATTCCAGCCCACCAGCGTGACCACGTGATTGGTCCTCCTGTTGACCGGATCATAGTAACCGTTCGTTGTCAGATTTCTCGACGAATTTGCATAATAGATGGAGACGGAGACAGCGCCGTTTTCCATGATCTCTCTCTTCACTTTGTCAACGCTGTAATCGAATGTCTCATAACTCTCGATTCCGGCGTAAGAGAGATAGGCTTTGCTCTTTGACGGCACTGCGGACGACTCCTTATAATGCACGTTCCCTTTTGAGTCGACCCACCTGGTGAGATAAAACGGAACGTCGGCCTCCCTGGCTATTCCCTGGCCGGTGCTGAGCTCCTGAAGAAGATAGATCGGACTGCCGGACGCATATCTGTACGCGGTCGCTTTGTCGCTGTCCTGATAAAT
>JAUNJS010000649.1 GCA_030533125.1 Eubacteriales bacterium
ACTTCCTCGCTGGATGGATCCGGAATCTCTCCCGCCGGAAAACAGGGAACGCCCTCGTTGGATGGACCCGAAACCTCTCCTGCCGGAAAAAACCAGCTTTCCCCGGAAGAAGAAAAAAACCGGGATTTGTTTGAAAAAATGCCGATCCCGCGGGCGCTGGCGGCCATGGCAGTGCCCACCGTGATCTCGCAGCTGATCGTCCTCATCTACAACATGGCGGACACCTTCTATATCGGCCGGACGAATAATCCCTACATGGTGGCAGGCGCGGCGCTGATCCTGCCGATTTTCAATGTCTGCATCGCAGTCGCGAATATCGCGGGCACCGGTGGCGGAACGCTGATCGCGCGCCTCATGGGGGCAAAAGACCCGAAAAGCGCCCGCCGGGTCGCTTCTTTCAGTATCTGGTTTTCCGTTTTTTTCGCTTTGTTTTTTTCTGTCATGACAGCGGTCTTCATGCGGCAGCTTCTCACCTTCCTGGGAGCCAGTCCGCAGACCTTTGATTACGCGCGGCAGTACTGCACCTGCGTCATCGTAGTGGGCGCAGTGCCCACAATCACTGCCATGACCATGGGCAACCTTCTGCGCAACGTGGGGTGCTCCAGGCAGGCCGGCCTCGCGATCTCCATGGGCGGCATCCTCAATATCATCCTGGATCCGCTGTTCATGTTCGTCCTGCTCCCGCCCGGACACGAGATCCTGGGCGCAGGCATCGCGACTGCCCTCTCCAACACCATCACCTGTACCAACTTCATCTGCCTGATCCTGCGGCTCCACAATCCGATCCTGCATTTTTCCCTGCGGGAAGGACTGCCGGTCCGGGAACATCTGGCCTCCTTTTTCGGCGTCGGCATCCCCGCCGCGCTGGGGCCCTTCCTGTTTGACCTCGACTACATTTTCCTCGACCGTCTGATGGCAGCCCACAGCGACATCGCCCTGGCCGCCATCGGCATTGTGCTCAAGGCGGAGCGCCTCCCGCTCAACGTCGGCATCGGCCTGTGCCTCGGAATGGTTCCGCTCGCAGCATACAACTATTCCGCCGGCAACCTCCCCCGAATGCAGTCCGTTCTGCGAGCCACTCGTCTGACCGGTATCGTGATCGGCCTCGCCAGCATCGCGCTCTACGAGTTCTTCGCTCCGAATCTGATCCGGATTTTCATCGGAGATGCCGCGACCGTCGCGCTCGGGTCCGACTTTCTCCGGATCCGAGCCCTCGCCACGATCATGATGTTCCTGAGTTTCATCTACGTATATTATTTCCAGGCGCTCGGACATGGCCGTGTGGGACTGTTCCTCGTGGTCATGCGCTGGCTCATGATCAACATTCCGATGCTCTTCCTTCTTGACCGCCTCTTCGGCCTGTACGGACTCGCCTGGTCCCAGTTTGTCAGCGACACAATCGTGGCGCTCCTCTCCTGGATGATCTACCGTCTCTACAGCGCGAAGAGAATCCGGCAATTGCAAACATAAGGATCGCCGCATCAAGCCGCCCGCCGGCCCGCTTGCTTTTGACCGCGCACGGCAAGGGGCGGAAAGTCCGGAAAAGATCTGC
>JAUNJS010000650.1 GCA_030533125.1 Eubacteriales bacterium
ATCTTGCCCCTCACAAAGCCGTATTTTCTGACACTAATCCGTTTGTTGTTGCATTATATAATGCTATAAAAGAAAAGAAAATCACTTCACAAATCGTGCGAGATTTCCTCGAGCATGAAGGAGCAATTCTCCGAGAGAAGGATGGTGAGCATTATTATTATATTAGAGACCGATTTAATGAGAAGCATGATCCCTTAGACTTTCTTTTTCTTAACAGAAGTTGCTTCAATGGGATGATTCGCTTTAATAGGTACTATAAATTTAATGTTCCTTATGGTCATAAACCGGAACGTTTTGCCAAAGCATATGTAACAAAGATCGTAAATCAAGTAAAGCATTTAGAAACTATTTTCCCGGAAAATGATTGGGAATTCATATGCTGCTCATTTGAAGAAACAATTGCTCGTGCCAGAAAAGATGATTTTATTTATTGTGATCCGCCATATATTGGCAGGCACGTAGATTATTATGACAGCTGGGATGAAGAGCATGAAATAGCCCTTCATGATGCATTGGTTTCATCTGGAGCAAGGTTTATGCTTTCAACATGGGACCATAATAAATACAGAAAAAACGACTATATAGATACTGTATGGAAAGGTTGCTATAAAGCGACGAAAGAACATTTTTATCATGTGGGAGCAAAAGAAGAAAACCGAAATTCGGTGTTAGAAGCGTTGTTGATGAATTATGATCCTTCCCAGATACCTGAACCTGAACAGCCAATAAAAAGGCCTATGTATGAACAAATGACATTGGAGTGGTAAAATGCAACAAGCGAGTGCGTTATATGCACTCGCTTGTCTGTTTAAAGAGTTATCTCAGAGTAGAAAGCCTTTGCGCATAGGCAAGGACTCTTTGTTTGGTCTGTTCGTAATTGTACGCATGAAAGAGTTGAATTTCTGAGGGCTGCTGTTGAGGAAACCAAGCAATAAACTCCTCAAGGGAAGTATATGCTTTTTCTGTACTGCGGTAGGGGGGATAGTATTTCCAATATATGTCAAATACATCTACCCCCAGAGCACTAAAGGGTCCATTACCATCTTTCAAATCGGAAAAACGTTTGGTGGAGAATGAGCCTATATTTTCCGTGTTGCCAGAGCCAGGCTTATCACCGGCAATTTTGTATTTTTCCTGAATGAAATATTTTACGTCATAGAATGGAAACTGAATCTTATCACGATCTGCGTAATCAAACACTTGGCTTTCCTGTGCTTGACCGTTGCGCTTATATATAAAACCAATCACGTAGTGCTTTGAATAGTCCGTATATTGGTACTCGATGTTTTTGGTGTTGTTACGCATATATGAGCCGAAAGAGCCAAGTGTGAACTTAATAGTTGAATGATCAGTATTAACGTAAGTTGTCTTGATGTCCACGGCTATCTTGTTTTTAGAGCGAGCATTCTCCATTAAAATAAAGTCGGGATATACCGTTTGAGATTCAGGAGTGGTTAAAATCAAACCGTGCTTCTTGGCGATCTTCTCCAGAACTGGCTGTGCAAACATTTCAAAAATTCGACCGATAATTTTTGAATCAGTTCCCAATGTG
>JAUNJS010000268.1 GCA_030533125.1 Eubacteriales bacterium
TGCAGCGGAGGGCGGCGGCGAGGCTGCTGACTGTCTCGTAGGCTGCCCGGCGGATATCCTTCTGTCTCTGTTCATATTGCTGGATCGTCCTGACCGGAACACCGGAGATGCCTGCCAGATCACGCTGGCTGATTCCCGCCTGCTCCCGCATGCGTTTGAGCGCGATGCTGTGACTATAGGCGGAGAGCCTGCGCAGCCTGTCAATTTCGTCTGCCGCGTGCTGCAGATCCATCTCGTGATATTTTTGATACATGCCGGCGATGGCTGAGCAGGAAACCTCCGCAAAAAGCTCGCGAAACGAACAGTTTACTTTCCACTGATACCAGGCAAGCGTATATCCTGTCCAATAAGCGTCCGTCCTGTCAAAATACGGCTGTGCACTTGCGGCACAGCCGTTTCCTGTGACGCGCCGGATCACTTCGTCCGCCAGTTCCTCCCCGGACATTCCTGCCACGAAACGGGGATTTCCCTTTTCAAACTGCTCCGCGACGCCGGACTGGACGAACAGTCTGGAATAGGGGTCATACTCCATCCCGAAGTCATAGACGGCATAATGAAACATCTGGGCCAGAACATTCTGTGCATTCTCAATATATAATTCGCTGTATGCGTATGTCATCCGGTCCAATCTCCTCATCAAGAATACGGGGCATGTACAATTCGCCCTTTTGCCAGCCTTCCCGGTCCTGTCTGAAATATTTCTGTCTTGCAGCCCGATCCCTTTGTTCTCTCTTCGGGTACCATTGGGCTGCATCTGTCGGTTCATATCCGAGAAAGCGGATATGCCGGTAACTTTCTTCACTTTTCAAAACGACCTGCTCCCCGGGTTTCCCGAGATACATGGCCTCTCCCAGCTGCGACAAGGAGATCGTGCCGTTTAAAAAATCATTTGCAAAAGCGAAATAACTGTCATCCGCCCGATACCCGATGACGATGTCCGCATCCTGATATGGAACTGCGAATCTGGATAAAAGGTATCTTTTCGCTTCCCTTGCAAGTTTTGACGTGATCTGGAATCTGCGGTTTTCCAGAAGAATGGCAAGCCAGTGCAGAATACTGTATTCTCCGCTGTTCAACCGCAGAACGGATAGTCCCGAGTCATCCATCTCATAACGGTTCAAAAAGCCGTTTCGCCTCAGGTCAACACTCCATTCTCTGGCAAGATCTATATTCTCTGTACAATAAAAACCGTTTCCGTAATCATTGTTATCCTTGCTGCCTCCGTAAAAAGGCTTCTTAATAATCCTGTCAGATCCGTGAAATAAAGAGGTCATTTCCTGTCTGTCTTTCTGCCCGAAACAGTGAGCTTTTATCCGTTTTGCGGTGCCTGAACCCCCGGTATGGCAGTTTACTCTCAAACGGGGTTCCTGGAGAATCATAGCTATACTCCTTTGGGAGTATAGCTATGATAACAGTGCTCTTTCCAGATGTCAACCGATACATTTTGAATCACCATAGACCGGGCTCCTTTCTTAATCTTTTTTCTTGTGTTTTTTTACGAAAATATCCAATCACCTTTTTTTATCCAGGTATTTCTTATATCATAAGAGGGAGCAGTCATCACAGTAAAATGCAGAGTTGGCATGCCTGCCATGTCATTTCCTGCATAGGCAAAAACGAGAGGAAAATGGAGTCTGGTGCAGACCGGCATTTGCGGAACTCATACGGTGCCGGTATATGAGGTTCCGTCATGCGGGTTGCAGGCATGTGAGACACCGGCATGTCAGACGCCGGTATGAAAATAGATAAATCATGAGAGGGTCAGCAACAAGGAAAACAACATCTTTCAGGATCCCGATATTGTCAAATCGTATTTCAGGCTCTCCGTTCCGCTGGTCCTGAGCCTGGTGGTGACGCTGATCTATAACCTGGCGGATACCTTCTTCGTCGCGCAGACCGGGGACACGAACATCATCGCCGGCGTTTCGCTCGGGGCGCCCGTATTTACGCTTCTGATGTCCTTCGGGAACATCTTCGCGCAGGGCGGAAGTTCCCTTCTCTCCATCCTGATGGGGAAAAAGAAGGAGGACGAGGTGCGCCGCGTCAGTTCCTTCTGCTTTTTCGCTCTCCTG
This sequence comes from Eubacteriales bacterium, assembly GCA_030533125.1. Lineage (GTDB taxonomy): Bacteria > Bacillota > Clostridia > Lachnospirales > Lachnospiraceae > CAG-791. The sequence continues at coordinate 2,073 of JAUNJS010000268.1, forward strand.
ATGACAGGCGTCGTGATCGGTTTTCTGATGATCCTGCTCCGTACGCCGGCGGTCCTGCTCCTGGGCGCCGACGCGGATACATTCGCGCCGACAGGGGACTACTACACCTGGCTCGCGCTCGGCGCGCCGTTTATCATGGTCTCCTTTGTCCACTCCAACCTTCTGCGCGCGGAGGGGAGGTCGACCGCGTCCATGACCGGGACTATTGCGGGAGCTTTGGTCAATATCATTCTGGACCCGATCTTCATCAGCGTTCTGGGCATGGGGGCAAAGGGCGCCGCGATCGCGACCGTGATCGGCTATATCGTGACAGATCTTTACTTTATGTGGTTCGTCCGTTTCCGCAGCCGGATCCTGTCTCTGAACCCGTCCGAGATGTTCATCCCTGCATCTTTTATCCGCTCGATCCTGACGGTCGGGACGCCGGCGGCGATTGTCAATATCATGCAGAGTGTCTGCATCGTGCTCACAAACCAGTTTCTTCTTCCCTACGGGAATGAAAAGATCGCTGCCATGGGCATCGCGCTGAAGGTCAATATGATCGCCCTGCTTCTCCTGACGGGATTCGCTTTCGGCGGCGCGCCCCTGTTCGGCTATTTTTACGGAGCCGGAGACCGGAAGAAGCTCTCGGAACTCTTCAGGTTCTGCCGCCGTTTCATCTTCTGCACTGCGCTGGTCCTGGCGGCTGCTCTGTTTGCGGCAGCTCCGGCCATGATGGGGGCTTTCACCGGCAACCGCGCTATTGCGGAGGCCGGCGCCCTGATGCTCCGTCTGCAGGTCATCACGGCCCCCTGCGTCAGCATCGTCCTCCTTCTGACGATCATTTTCCAGTCCTTCGGAAAATCCGCGGGTTCTTTCGTTCTCTCCATCAGCAGGCAGGGGGTGGTCTTCATGATCGTTCTCGCCCTTGCCTCGCATTTTGTCGGATACATGGGGATCCTCTGCGCCCAGGCTGTCTCCGACCTCCTTGCCGCCGTCATCGCCGTGGCTCTGTTCCGGGTGATGCTCCGCGGGCAGTTTTCCGTGCAGTAAAGGGGACAGCCTGCAGCGCTGAAAAGGGAAACGGGAGGGAGACAGGGGACGGTTTTCGGTTCCCCTTTTTCTGAAATGAAGCCTGAAAGAAAACTATTGCCGGAATAAGGGACCGATCAGACCGGAGTCCATAAGTCAGAAATACAATCGGCGAAAACCGCTTTTATTGAGGAGACAGAGAATCGTCCCTTGTCTCCTCCCCGGCAAAATCATGAGTGAGTTGGGAACAAGTGCAGAGCTCTTCAATGAGGCCTGCGCTTGTTTTGTTTTTTATTATCAGGCTGCCCTTGTTTTATATCTGTTTTTGCCAATTGAGAAAAAATATTTACAAATGAGAGGATGGAGTTATGTTAAGATAACATCAGATATGAGCGGCAGGCAGGTTCATTCATTTTCAGAGAAAACCTCAACAGGATTCATCTGGAAAGAAACGACTGAGAAGAATACACCTGGAAGGATATATTTTGGAAAGGAATCATTTTTGATGGGGAAAATATATGGAGTCGGCGTGGGGCCGGGCGATCCGGAGCTCATGACGCTGAAGGCGGTCCGGCTGATCCGGGAGCACGATGTGATCGCGGTGCCGGGAAAAGAAGCAAAGGAGTCGGTCGCCTATAAGATTGCTGTGCAGGCTGTACCGGAACTGGCGGACAAGGAGCTGGTCCCGGTCTATATGCCCATGGTTCGGGATCGGGAAAAGCTCGCGCAGGAGCACAGGAAAGGTGCCGCACAGCTGGAAAAATATCTGGAAGCCGGAAGGGATGTTGTCTATCTGACGCTGGGGGATCCCACAATTTACTGTACGTTCAGTTATCTGCAGCACATTCTGGAGGCGGATGGCTTCGAGGTGGAGCTGGTCAGCGGCATTCCTTCCTTCTGCGCGGCTTCCGCCCGGCTGGGCATCCCGCTGGCGGAATGGGACGAGCCCCTGCATATCCTGCCCGCTGCCCACAGGGCTGCCTCCAGGGAGGATGAAGAGCTCGGGAAAACGGGCAACTATGTGCTGATGAAATCCGCGAGCCATATGCGGGAGGTCAAAGAGATGCTCAGGGAGAGCGGCCTGTCTGTCAATGCGGTCTCGGACTGCGGGATGGAGACGGAACAGATCTACCGTTCTGTGGAAGAGATTCCCGACGACGCGTCCTACTTTTCGCTCATTGTTGCAAAAGGGAAATGATTCTGCGCTCTGAAGACGGGGACAGGGGATGGTTCTCTGCCTCCTCTCAAATGCTGACAAACAGAAGAATATTGAAAAATAATCGGAAGGCGGAGACAGGGGAATGAGATGATTTCAAATACTTATCAGGCGGCGTTTTCGGAAGAAACCCTGCGGGGATATATCGATAAGATCCGCGGCGCAGACCGCACAGCGGCAGAAGAAGCGGAGCGCTATGTGCAGACTCTCGCTGCCCCTCCCGGGAGTCTCGGGAAGCTGGAGGAAGCCGCCGTGCAGCTGGCGGGAATCACGGGTCTGGTCAAAAACAGGGTGGACCGTCGCAGGATCATCGTCCTTTGCGCGGATAATGGCGTCGTCGCGGAGGGTGTTTCCGTGACGCCGCCTTCCGTCACTCTCGCGCAGGCGGTCAATATGACGAAATCTCAGACCGGTATGTCGACGTTGGCGAAGCGTTTCGGCAGTGAAGTCGAGGTCGTGGACGTAGGGATCGACGCGGAC
>JAUNJS010000269.1 GCA_030533125.1 Eubacteriales bacterium
TTCATAGATAATTCGTTCATAGAAAATTCAGAAAAGAACGCAGGACTGGAAGGCAGAAATGTGCTATACCATATTAACCGGTTCCGGTTTCCTGCGCACCTGCAGAAAATCCGGCAGGACACACTTCCGGTCATGACCATCTGTTCGCAAACATTTATGAATACATTTGCAAAGAAATGACAATACCTTTCGGAAAGGATCGTAAAAATATACACTCGGGCAATGGAGGTTTCCGCTTATGACTGCGCTTTTATATGAACTTGTGCGCGGGATCGCGCGCATTCACGATGAGATCCTTGAAATCAACGATTCGTTCGCCCTTTTTCTGTCTGACAAACAGCTGCACTTTGTGCTCATGGGGATGCTCGGGATGGGGCTGCTGTTCGTGATTTATCCCCTGTTTCTTCTGCTTTCCAAAAAGCATGTGCTGGTGATTGCATGGATCTATGTTTTCACCGTGATGGTTGTATTTTCATTTGCGATTGAGATCGGGCAGGGTTTTACCGGAACCGGTACGATGGATCTGGAAGATGTGATCTCCGGCTTATCGGGCTTCATGCTGGCATTTCTTGTGTTTGCTGCCGTGCGCGCGGTGTTTCTGTTTTTTGCGGGGCTGTTTTTCCCCAAAGCGGAAAGGGATACAATCTGAAAGGAGGTAAAAATGTCTGAAAAAGGAGTTAGGTTCGGACAGACGGGTATGCGCGTTTCCCCGTTGACACTGGGGACATGGGGGATCGGCGGATCCGGATGGGACGCGTACGCGGACGAGGTCAGGGTGGATGCCATCCGCGCGGCGGTGGAATGCGGGATCAATCTTATTGACACCGCGCCGGCTTATAACGCCGGGGAGGCGGAGCGGTACATCGGCAGGGCGCTGGAACAGACCGGATTGAGGGAAAAGGTCCGCATCGTGACAAAATGCGGAAACCGCTTCATCAATGGACAATATATCCGGAACGGCAGGGCGGAAAACATTTTCGAGGAATGCGAGGAATCCCTGAAAAATCTGAAAACAGACCATATCGACGTCATGCTCGTACACTGGCCGGATCCGAATATTCCTCTGTCGGAGACCTTCGGCGCGCTGAAGGAGCTGAAGGAGCAGGGAAAGATCCTGCATATCGGAGCATCCAATTTTACGAAAGAACAGATTCTGGAAGCGGGGCGGACCGTAAGGTTCGAAGTGCTGCAGCTCCAGTACTCCATGGTCAACAGAGACAATGAAGAGCTCCTGAAATGGGCTCATGCGGAAGGGATCGGCACAATGGCATACGGCGCACTTGCCGGCGGGCTGCTGACGGGAAGATACCGCAGCGTACAGAATTACGAGGCCGGAGATAACCGGAACCGCTTCTACGGAAGGTTTTTCTCCGAACCGAACTTCACAAAAATCATGCGGCTTCTGGAAGTCATGCAGCCGATCGCGGACGGGCACGGGGCCTCCCTGGCGGAAACAGCCCTCAACTGGATCCGCCGGAAGGACTTCGTCGACACCTGCATCGCGGGCGCGCAGAAGAGGGAGCGCGTGGAAGGGAACGCGAAATGCCTGCAATGGGAACTTACCGCAGCGGAACAGCGGCAGCTGGACGACGCGGTCGGAACCGTTCTGCAGTGAGAGCAAGTCCTGTTCCCCAATATGTTTTTTCATCGTCCGCGCCGGTGTTCGAATACGGACGCAAAAGCAGGCTGCCGCACTGACGGATTGATCATGCCGGCGGCACAGGAGGGGCCTTACTGCGCTGCGGCAGACGGTGTCCGCGCGGTCTTGACTCCCGTCTTGATTTCCCTGACGTCAGTGTCCCTACTGCGCTGCGGCAGGCGATGTCTGCGGACCGCAGCCCGCGACATGACAGGAGGAACACACACCGTTGCACGCGCTTCCGGCAAAGGCACCGGCAGGGTTGGCCAGGAGCTGCAGCATATCGGCATCCAGCTGCTCCAGGATTTCCTCGTTCGTCGGATAACGTCCCGTGAGAATAATTTCATCATCCGCAGTCATGCAGGGAAATCCTTCCATTCCTTCCGTCCGCATGATCTGCTGCACGGCGGGACTGTCCATAAATAACAGGGAATCCCTGTGCAGATTCAGATATTTCGCATCCGCGCCGCGGGCGCGCAAAGTATACAGAATCGTAAAAACTCTGCGGTAATCCGCGCCGATCTGTGTATCCATCGGCTGTGTCTCCGGCGAAAGATTGATGTCATAGACTCTGATCGTTTTCAAAGATTTCTCCTTTTCTCATCTCCTGTAAAGGAGTTGTAACGGTAAAATGCATTCTGTTACAAAGTGGCGGCGGTGAATGCCCCCTGTTATGGAATTGTAACGGTTAATACGCTGTGGCGGCGAATGTCTTCTCTTTCTTTTTCTTTGTTCTTTTTCCCGGGCATCATCCCAGAGGGATTTCCACGACCTCGGCCATGCGAAGGAGGCATTCCTCGATCTGGCCGGAGATTTCGCTGACCATGCGGCGGGTGACGTCTTCGCTCTTGTCCTTTTCCAGAGTTTCAAAGCAGGTGCGTTTGACCTCGCCGCTGATTTTTTCCATGCGGGCCTCAAAATAGCCGCGGGGCAGGAGTTTCCGCATGACGGACGGGATGTCCATGTGCATGAAGGCGGACTCCATTTTGTCTTTTCCGAGGAAAAGAAGAAGGAGGGTCAGCATGGCACCGGCAACTATGCCGGAGATGCCGCTGGAGAGCAGGGCGATCCCGCTGCCGCCGCACAGAAGGCCGACCAGGATGGAAATGATCGTATTGACCATCCAGGTGAGTTCTTCGACGGCGAAGACGTCCCGCGCGTTGACGTGGACGTCGATCTCCGCGAGGGAGAGGAAGGATGTCAGGCTTAGCGCCCGGTAGGGGACGTTGTGACGGACACAGATCGGCATGGTGTATTCTTCCAGACGGTAGGCAATGGGCCTCAGCCAGGAAGTGATGGGCTTCACGAGCAGTTCAGCCGCTTCAGGCGAGTGAAGGAACGTGTCGATCTCGCGTTCCATCTCACTGTCAATGTCCGCGAGCCGCCGGATTTCACCGCTGCGCCAGCGGTCAAAAACAGGGATCGCGGCGGAGCGGAGGATGGGCTCCACCAGCGCGTCGACGGTTCTGTGAAACAGGTCCTCCACATGCTCTTCGACTATGCGCTCCACCATCGTGGACTCCACCAGCTCGCGCACTTCCTGCCGGAACGCGCGCAGCTCCTCATCGATGCGCCCGCTGTAGGCGAGGCCGCGGGAGACGGAGTATTCCGGCTCCGCCCCTGTGATGACAATGGCTTCCGGAAAGGCTTTGCGGCACCACGCCCTGAGGGCGGGCATTCGGGAGACGCCTCCGGTGAGGAACAGAAGCTCGGGCATGCGTCCTTCCCCCCGGGTCCTGTCCCGGCCTTTCTTCGAAGCCTGCGCGGCCCCGGACAGCCCGAATGGTCCTATAGATCCGCCCTTTCCGGCAGAATCGGCCGGTCCGGGGGTTCCGGCTTCCTTCGCAGACTCTTCTGTGCCTTTCAAACCGGCCGCTTCGGAAGTCCCCATTCCCCCTTTTGATCCGTCAGTTCCGGCAGAACCGGCCGGTCCGGGGTTTTCGGCTGCCCCGTTTTCCGCCGCCAGCTTCTCTCTGATCTGGGCCAGGCTCGCCTCAAAGACCGCATGGAAGGATTTTCCGCCCAGCTGTGGAGCCGGTTCCTCAAGGATGCGCTCCGCCATCCGCGGATCCATGCGCAGCTGCAGGCGGATGACGCGGGGATTTCCGGATCCGGAGCTGCCGGCAGGATCCGCGTAGACGGATACGGTCTGCAGGCAGTCCTGGTCTTTCCAGTATTCTTCGTCGGCAAAATACTTTTCCTTCAGGCGCCGCGCGGCAAATTCACAGTAGCTTCGCCAGGGGGGGCTCTGTTCAAAGACGCGGCGAAGGGCGTCCCGGTCCGGGGAGGCCTCCACGGCCGCCTCGAGCAGCAGTTCGTCCATGATGCCTCCCCCGAGGGCGACTTCGCCCGCGGTCTGCAGCTCGATTTCGCGCCCGCTGTTGATATAGGCAAAATCCGTCGTCGAGGAACCCATGTCCACCACCAGCACCGGCCGCGAGAGGATGTCATATCCGACCTGGAAGTGCCGCGACTGACAGGCGCTGACCAGGGCGGCGCGCGACTCCGAGATCACGCGCACCGGCGGATAGCCCGCCGCCTCAAAAATCTCCCGGTAGCGCTCGCGCGCTGACCGGTCCCACCCCGCAGGGCAGCCGATGTAGAAGCAGCAGTCCTCCCCCTTGATCAGGCTTCCCGCCATATACAGCTCCCCGAGCACCCCGCCGGCAAAACTTTTCACATCCCGGGCGCTCGAAGGATCGGTCAAAAAACGGCTCTTGAACCGAAGGCGGCGTTCCATGGCCTCCGGCGCATAGCAGGCCTCCTCCCCGATGAGAAGCTCTCCTGTGCGCAGGCGGGCGTAAGCCGTGATAAAGCTCCCCGCCTCACGGACGGGCACCACCTCCGGCTCCGCCTGGCCGCTCTTTTTTAAAAAGGTAACCGCGCTTTCCGCGTCTCCGAGGTCAAATCCGAAATAACGATCCATCAATCTACCTACTGCCTTTTATTTTCCTTCTGCCTTTTCCGTCTTCCTTGTCCGTCTGCCGTTTGATGTGGAAAAGTGCATTCATAGCTTTTCTGGTGCTTTCGATACAGTGAATCGACATGCCGGGGCTTCCCGGCTCCACCGGGGAGTTAAAGCTCTTCGGATGGCACCGTGACTGCCTCTTCCGGGGAGTAAAAGTTCTTCGGAT
>JAUNJS010000651.1 GCA_030533125.1 Eubacteriales bacterium
CCGCCGCCCCCGCCGGCCCCCGCACCCGCACCCCCGGTCCCCCCCCCCCAGAAGCCTGCTCTGCTGCCTCAGTCACGGCCGGATCATGTTCATTCCGGATCTGTTCCCGGATCGGAAGAAGGGTCCGGGAGGCACAGACACGGGCAAACGCGGGATCCGGGGCAGACAGTCGGACAATAAGGGTTCTTTTACCCTCCGCGTGTACATCCAGGGCGTCGGAGTCACCGTTGAGAACCTCCTCATAACCCGCTATATTTCGAACGAGGTCCTGTCCGTAGAGCACTTCGGAGGAGGGATCCGCTATCTTTCGGAACAACTCGGCGAAGTCCTCCGCCTCCAAAGAATCGCCGTCTGACCAGCACAAATCTCTGCGCAGCCTGAATTTCCACTCCAGGCCGTCCTCGGAAACGCTCCATCTTTTGGCACACCCGGGAATAATATCGCCGTTTTCATCTATTGCTGTAAGCCCTTCGCTGATCAGTCCGAGCATACTCGCCGTATCCGTGTCCATAACCCGGAAGGGATCGGGATTCCCCGGCTCTCCCGCGAGGTGTACATAAGCGATGTCTGCAGAATTGACCGGCGGCTCTTCCGCCGCCGTTTCGGCGGCCGTACTTCCGCCGCCTGCGGCTGTGGCGCTCTCCGAAGCCGTTTCCGCCTCCGCCGCCGTTTCGGCGCCCGTGCTTCCGACGCCTGCGGCTGCGGCGCTCTCCGCGGCAAAAATACACACCGGTGAAATCAACAGCACCGAAGACAGCACTGCCGCGAAAATGCCGATACAGCGCTTTTTCCCATGGTTCTTTATTTCTCTGCGTATCTTTCCGGAACTTGATTTCTGTGCATTCATGTTCTCAGACCTGTTTTCTCACCATTTGTTTTGAAAGGCTCCCGAAAATGCCTGTCAGATTCCCGGAGAATGCCTCTCGGAACATCCTCACGAATGAATCCTCCTTTGACTCTTTATCTGAATCTTCATTTTTCCGGCGTTGATCCGTGTCCCGTCCAGTCGGTTTAGTGGATTCCGGTTCCGTGTACTTCCTGCCGTTTCCGGCAAGAATTAAAAACATCCGCCCTCAGAACACCCGGTATTTGACAAAAGCAACAGGATATAAACATCCGGCTGAAAAATGCAAAACCGCGGCATAAAGCTGATCACAGCGTGCAGCAGAGAGGCCGGACAGAAAAGATCCCTCTTACAAACGCATCACACTGCGGACAGTTTCTCTTAATTATTTTGTAATATTATGTAATAATTATGATACATGATTGCATTCATTTTGTCAAAAAGTTTCATTTTGTATAACAGTCTCTTTCGTCCGCCTGTACTGAAAGAATACCGGAAAAGCACGCCCGGCTGTTTTCAGGGTCACCTTCAGGAGCCTTTTCAGGAACAACTTCCGGCCGGAACAGGCGGGAAGCCCCGGAAATTCAGGCAAAACCTGAACAGGTCTTCATTAGAAATGATGGGAAGATATTGTTTTCCAAAGAAACACCTGTAATATTTCCAGTAGAAACACCGGGAAGATTCGAAAAGATATTC
>JAUNJS010000652.1 GCA_030533125.1 Eubacteriales bacterium
TGAACTTCACCTATCCGATCGTCAAATTATTCGACGGCAGGAATGACGGGCTTGTCGGAGAGACGTCATTTGCCTGGGGCGAAAAATATGCTTTTCTCGACATGGATCTGCCAAGAGGTATCTCTCATGCGGACATGATCGACCTGAACAGAGAGAATATTTCCGGTTTTGATGTCAGAGAATTTTACGTTCAGCTCGTCGCGGACTTAAAGAGACGCGGATTTTGATCCCAGATATTCTACACACAGCATAGTAATATCGTCAAACTGTTCGGCGTCGCCGACGAACTCGTCGACGGCGCTTCTTACGTTCCTCAGGATTTCATCCGGTCTGCCATCCGCGTTGGTATTTAAAGCCGCCACCATACGTTTTACACCGAACATCTCCCCATCTGCGGCTCTTGCTTCCGGAACGCCGTCCGTATATACGAAGATCTTGTCTCCCGGCTCCATAAAAAGAGTGTATTCCTTATATGGGACACCTGACATTCCGCCTATGACGAAGCCGTGTTTGTCCTGAAAAAGCATAAAAGAACCGTCATTTCTTCGGAGGGCCGGATACTCATGTCCTGCATTTGCGCAAGTCAGCTTGCCTGTTGATATATTAAGAATACCGAGCCAGACAGTGACGAACATATCCGCCTGGTTATTGTCACAGAGAAATTCGTTCGTCTGTTTCAGGATCTCACCTGCACCGATTTCCATTTTGGCATAATCCTCGATAATTCTCTTGGCAAACATCATGAACAGAGCGGCCGGTATTCCCTTCCCGCTGACGTCTGCTATGACCAGGCACAGATGATCTTCGTCAGTAAAGAAAAAGTCGTAAAAATCCCCGCCTACATCACGTGCCGGATCCATGGACGCATAAAGATTGATTTCTTTTCTCTCCGGAAACGGCGGAAAAATATGCGGAAGCACACTTCTTTGAATCTGTCTGGCAGTACTCAGTTCCTTTAAAATCTGTTCCTGCTCTTTTATCTTATTTTCCTGTTCCATCCGCTCCCGCTCCATACGGCGGATCGTGTCCATCTGCCGGATCAGGGCATGGCTGGTCCGATCGATATCCTGCTGCATGATTTCAAATTCCTCGATGGTGAAGGGGGCAGCTTGCATGGGTTCCAGTATTCCCTCCCCCATGCGGACGATACCGTTTAGCAGCATATTGAACTGGCGCATGAACTTTTTGAGCCAAAACCGGTAAATGGCAAGCGCAATCAGTAAGACCACTGCGCCGATGACCGCTATCACTCTTTGTACGCGGAGAATCAGCTGCTCATAGCTCTCCATAGACACTTCACGGACCAATGTCCAGGCGGGATCTGTCATCGTCATGGAAAATGAGCAGACCGAATTGCCTTCATCATTTTGGAAAATCATTCCGCTGTTGCTCTGGCTGATCAATCGCTCCGGGTCCGTGTGCGCATTCGTACCTGTATGGTAAATTTCCGCCTGATCCGCAGTAAAAAGATGCCAGCTGCTGTTCCCATCATGCAGAGTGTCGAACATGCTTTCAAATATAGACTCGTCCATCA
>JAUNJS010000270.1 GCA_030533125.1 Eubacteriales bacterium
CCCCCGCGCTGTGGAAATAAGTGTTCCCGGTATTCCCGGGGAAGCCCCTCGTCTCAGCGCCCGTAGACGCGCAGTCCGGCGCTGTATACCGCAAGGCTGTGTTCTATTTCCGCGCGCCGGGCGGAATGTGCCTCCGGCTGTTCCTCCGCTGCCCTGCATACGGACCGGTATACCCTTTTCAGCGAAGCGGTTTTTCTGACCAGATATTCCAGCAGGACAGGATCCCGCCGCCGCAGAAGGACCGGCCCGAACAGGTCTTCCGCCTCCCGGCAGACTCCGGCCGGCAGGTCGGGCGTCAGCGGGATGTATTCGCTGCTGTTTTCGCTGCGCACCGCGCGCAGCACCGGGTAATATTTCCCGTCTTCAAAAACAAGCTTCTCCTCCGCGATCCGGAAACCCAGACTCCGGAGGGCGCTGCGCACGAGGCCGGGATCTGACTGCGGCCCCAGGACCAACGTCCCGGCGCTCCGTGTCACGGCAGGCTCGCGCAGCAGGATTTCCCGCATCAGGGTGCCCCCCATTCCTGTGATCACGATGGTGTCCGCTTCTCCGGGAACAAGCATGTCCAGCCCGTCGGACTGCCGCAGAGCGACCCGGTCCTCCATCCCGTAGCGCTTCAGGTTCCCTGCTGCCTTTCCCAGCGGTCCGGGAAGGACATCCATCCCGATCGCGCTCCGGAACCGCCCCTCCTGCAGGAGACGGATGGGAACGTGCGCGTGGTCACAGCCCACGTCGCAGACCACGTTCCCGCTCTCCGCAAGATCTACAATCGCCTCCAGGCGCCTGGACAGAGGCACCTTCTTTGCCGCCGTTCGCGGCTGTCCGTCTTCTGTCACTGTCCTTTCCCCATATGTCTCTGTGTACATGTCCAGGTATTTCATTTTTCCGGGTCCGCTGTTCCGACGGTCCCTGCGCGCCCGGACAGTTTCCCGGAATCAGTCCGGATAAATCAGTCCAGATAATCCTTCAGCTTCCGGCTGCGGGACGGGTGGCGGAGCTTGCGCAGCGCCTTGGCCTCGATCTGGCGGATCCGCTCACGGGTCACGTTGAATTCCTTCCCGACTTCCTCCAGAGTTCTGGCCCTTCCGTCATCCAGCCCGAAACGCAGGCGGAGAACCTTCTGTTCGCGCTCAGTGAGGGTTCCCAGAACCTCGTGGAGCTGCTCCTTGAGCAGAGTGAACGCGGCGGCATCCGCCGGAACGGGGACATTGTCATCCTGAATGAAATCCCCGAGGTGGCTGTCCTCCTCTTCGCCGATCGGCGTCTCGAGGGAGACCGGCTCCTGGGAAATCTTGATGATTTCACGGACGCGCTCCACAGGGATATCCATCTTTTCGGCAATTTCCTCCGGAGTGGGTTCGCGGCCGAGTTCCTGCAGAAGCTGTCTGCTCACGCGTACCAGCTTATTGATCGTTTCCACCATATGCACGGGGATGCGGATCGTCCTCGCCTGGTCGGCGATCGCTCTTGTGATAGCCTGACGGATCCACCATGTCGCGTAAGTGGAAAACTTGAAGCCCTTGCGATAGTCGAATTTTTCCACCGCCTTGATCAGGCCCAGATTTCCCTCCTGAATCAGATCCAGGAACAGCATTCCCCTGCCGACATAGCGTTTGGCAATGCTGACGACCAGGCGCAGATTTGCTTCCGCCAATCTTTTTTTGGCATCCTCGTCGCCGTCCTCCATGCGCTGGGCAAGCTCAATCTCCTCCTCGGCCGTCAGAAGCGGCACCTTGCCGATTTCCTTGAGGTACATGCGCACGGGGTCTTCGATATTGACGCTGTCCGGGATAGTCAGATCGATATTGTCCAGATCAGGCTCCTCGACATTTTCCTCCTCGATCGTAACAAGCTCGCTCTCCGGAACCTCGTCCTCGTTGACGCTGATGATATCGATGTTGTTTTCCTCCAGGACGTGCATGATCAGATCATACTGCTCCTCATCAAGCTTGAGATCGTGAAAGCTCTCTTTGATCTCCTGGTATTCCAGGACATTTTTCTTGTTCTTGCCCCTTTCGATCAGTTCATCAAGTTTCTTCTTGAATTCCTCTCTGGCCTTTTCGTCGACTTGCTGCATGCTCATGTACTGTGTCTCCTCCGAATTAAAAACTAAGGCTTGGAAATAATAAAGGCAATTGATTTGAAATCTTAAAAGCCGGCTGCTTCATGCAGGGAAACCGTCTGCTCTTAACTCTTTATCTATCGAAATATATCATGAATACTCTTTATCTTTTGGAATACGTCATTCATTTGACTGACACTGATGCTGTAGATAACAACCGTGAAAACCGGCCCGTTTTTATTTGCGGGAATTCATTCTCCCACCTGGAATCTCGCGGTGCGGATCGTCTGCAGCTGCTGTTTGGCGGCCAGCAGTTCCGCGAGGGACGCGCTCCCGCCGGCGGGATCCGCCGGCTGTTTCACTCCTCTGTCGACGGCAGCTTCCTTAATAGAATAAACAAGTTCGCGAAGCGTTTTCTCCCGCTCCTGCTGCTGTCCCCTTCCTTCCCCGAACGGAGCCGCAGAGGAATCCTCTGACGCATGACGCGGCATATACAGCGGAGTATTCAGGATGGAAGAAACGTATTCCTGTTCCTCCTGTGTCTCAAACGCGGAGATCACGGAGGCCGCCGCTGCTTCCCCCTCCCGCTCTGCCGAATCCCACAACAGGCGGGCTGTCTGCTGGTAGATTTTTCCGAAAAAATCCTCCGGCTGCAGGTATTTCCGGATCTGGAAAAAGACGCGGGGCTCTTCCGCCGCCCAGGTCAACAGAAGATCCTGCCTTCGAAGCAGCGCCTTCTCGGCTCTGGAGGGCGCGTTCGTCGAAACGCCGCGCCTGCCTGCCGGACCGCCTTCTCCGCCGGCTGTCCCCTGCGGGACCGGGCGGGAGTCCGCTTCTGGCCCGGGACTGCTCCCCTGCGGAAGCGGAGGCCGGACCGGTGCCGGCGGCATTCCGCGGACGCCGGCAGCGTTTCCTGTCTGCGCCGGACTGCTGCCGCCGTCTCCGGAGACTCTTCCATACTGCGCGACAAGGCGCCGCAGGCTGTCCGTTTTAATAAAGTATTTTTCCGCAGCCGCCGCGATATAATTGTCCCGCTCGATTTCATCCGTGAAACCGCAGAGTTTTCTGGCGATCTCCCTGTGAAAAGCCGTCCTGCCGGAAGGGTCCTCCATCCGATAGGAGCGGGACAGCATGCGGAGCTCATAGAAAAAGCTGTTTTCGGCGCTGTCGATTCTCTCCTGAAACGCCTCTTTTCCCTCCGCCCGGATAAATTCGTCCGGATCCTTGTGCGGCCGCAGATCGATCACAGCCGACTCGAGACCGCCGCTTCTGAGAATCCCGATATTGCGCAGAGCCGCGCGCACACCGGCACCGTCGCTGTCGTACGCCAGCAGGATCCTGCCGGTATATCGCTTCAGGAGCGCCGCCTGTCCCGGCGTAAAAGCCGTTCCCAGCGAAGCGACCGCCTGCGTAAAGCCGGCCTGGTGCATGGCGATGACATCCATATAGCCTTCGCACAGGATCAGATGGTCCGCCTTGCTTCTGCGCGCCAGATGCAGCGCGTACAGGTTTCTTCCTTTATCAAAAATCTGTGTGTCCGAAGAATTGATATATTTGGGCTTTCCGTCCCCCAGCACGCGTCCGCCGAAGCCGATCACCCGTCCCCGCGCGTCCTGAATCGGAAACATGACCCGGTTCCAGAACCGGTCATGAATGCCCTGCTTTTCGTTATAAACGGCGAGATCGGATTCCAGAATCAGCTCATCGGAAAATCCCTTCTCACGGAGCCAGGCGGTCAGGTCGCTCCTGGATCCGTCCGCGAATCCCAGCCCGAACTTCTGCATTGTCTCCGGGGTGAGCCCGCGGTCCGTAAAATAGCGCATCCCTCGCCCGCCCCTGCGGGAGCGGAGGAGCCTGTAGTAATAGACCGCGGCCTCCCGGTTCATCGCCATGAGATCCTGCCGGTGCTTTTCTCTTTTTTTCGTCTCTTCACTCATGTTCGGGGCAGGCAGCGTAACCTGCGCCCGGTCCGCCAGCTCCTGCAGCGCTTCCTGAAAGGAGCTGTTGTTGTATTTCATGAGAAACGTGATCGCGCTTCCCCCTGCTCCGCAGCCGAAACAATAAAAGATGTTCTTGGAAGGAATCACATTGAACGAAGGCGTTTTTTCATTGTGGAACGGGCAGAGCCCGACGTAATCCTTTCCCTGCTTTTTCAGATGTACATGGGCGGAGACCACGTCCACAATATCTGTTTTCGCGAGGACTTCGTCCAAAACCTCCTGCGGGTAATACATCCGGTTCCTTTCCTGCCCGGCGGTTACAGGACCGTCCAGGACTTGGGGACAAACAGTTCATCATATTTCGCGATGGCGAAGCGGTCCGACATGGCGCTGATATAGTCACAGACCGCCCGGATCCGGGATGTCTCATCCGCGATCCTCTCCTGCTGGAAAACCGGCAGGAGGTCTGTATGCCCGCAGTAGAACTCATACAGGGCTTCCACGAGCTTTTCGGCCTTGGCCTCCTCTCCCTTCGCGACCGGATCAGTGTAAACCCTGCTGTGCATGAAGATGCGCAGGTTATGCAGGGCCAGAGCCACCGGCTCCGACATGGCAATCCGCGCTTCTCCCTGGCTGGTCCGGATGATGTCGTGGATAAAACAGTCAAGCCTCTCCCCCGTGGTCCGCCCGACGACCTCAGTGATTTCCCGGGGGACATCCTCCTCCGTCACAATCCCGGCGCGCATCGCGTCGT
>JAUNJS010000653.1 GCA_030533125.1 Eubacteriales bacterium
CTGACGTTTGGTGTATTTGATTATTTTCATATCGGACATCTGAATCTGCTTCGGCAGTGCCGGGAACACGGAGATTACCTGATCGTGGGCGTGCAGAACGGGGAGTATGTCGCCCGGTTCAAACCTGCGCAGAGTATGCTTTATACGACAAATGAGCGCGTCACTATGATAGAAGCTCTGCGCATTGTGGATGAAGTGTTCGTATACGACACTCTCTGCGACGCCGCGATGGAGAAGACAGAGTTTGATGTCCTTGCCCTCGGGGAGGATCATATCGGCGAGCGGTTCGATGCCATCACGGAGTGGTGCCGTGCGCACGGAAAGTCCGTCGTCCGCCTGAAACGGACTCCGGGGATCAGTTCATCAGATATTAAGAAGGCGCTGAAAATGAGGAGGCCAAAAGAAACAGATGAGTAAGAAAATCATGGTCATATCTTCTTCGCTGGATCCGCGGCTCGTCGGAGCGGTGGAGGCTGCAAGGGCGCTCGGTATGGAAACCGTCGCGTGTACCAGGGAAGTGGATGACGGCACCCTTGCGCATGCGGACCGGTTCTATTCAGTTGATGGTCACAAGACAGAAGAGCTGCTTGAAATCGCAAAAAAAGAAAAAATAGACGCTGTGCTGGGAACGTGGGACAAATCTGTCCTTTCGGCAGCGATTATTGCCAAAGAGCTCGGACTGCCCGGCAACAGCCCGGACTGTGTGAGAACGCTTATGGAAAAAGGGCGCTTTCGCGCTCTGCAGAGGAAGGCCGGCGTGTTCTGCCCGGAGTATTTTGAAACGGACACAAGTGAAGGTCTGGAAGATAGGTGTGCTAAGCTTCGCTTCCCGATCATCGTGAAGCCGGCAGTGTGCTCATCCTCTTTCGGCATGACGAAGCTTTATGACAGGAAAGACATTATTCCTGCATTTGAAAAAGCTGCGGCGTATTCCAGAAACGGGGCTGTCTGTGTGGAGGAGTTTATTGAGCAGGACTCTCTGAGGGTCCTGGAAGCGGACATATTTCTTGTGGGGGACGATATTCTCTGGGACGGGACCAGCTGGTGCTATCGGCTGCCGGAAGAGCCGCTCCGCCCTGCGATCGATGTGTTTCCCGCTTCTCTGGACAGCCGTGAGGAGGCGGAATTTCATTCTGCTGTGAGATGTGTACTGGCGGCATCCGGAGCCCGGCTCGGCGAATTTAACGTCGAAGGTTTTTTTACGGATGAGGGCAGGTTCTTTGTGATAGAGATCAATCCGCGGCCGGCAGGATACTACTTTCAGAAGGAACTGAAACTCTTTAGCGGAGTGGATTTTTCAAAACTGCTTGTGACCACTGCTGTCGGGGACTTCTCCTACTGGGAGGAGCTTAAAAGAACTCAAAGGCAGAGACGCTGTTTACTCACCTATGCCGTATTCAGCTACGTGCCGGGAGTTTTTGATCACGTGTATATAGATGATTCCATCAGGGATTCTCTTATCTCATTTGATGCTTTACCCGGCGGGGAACCGGGCGCCTATATTGAGAGCATTCACGCGGATAACCGGCCGGT
>JAUNJS010000654.1 GCA_030533125.1 Eubacteriales bacterium
GTCCTCCGTACATGATCGCCAGCAGGATCGCCTTGATCTTGCCGGTGCCGTGCTCGGCGGAGACGGTGCCGCCCAGGGATGTGACCGTGACAGCCCATTTTTCAAACATCTCCTTGGCCTTCTGCATCTCTTCCGGAGTGCGGGGCAGGACGTTGACATGAAGATGGTTGTCGCCGAAGTGTCCCCAGACAGCGTAGTCAAAGCCGTGATTGTTGAGATCCGTCTCATACATATCCAGCAGATTCAGGAAATGGGCGTCCGGCAGGGCCATGTCGCTGCCGGTCTTCGCGATCTTCGGATGGACGCGCTTGTAGGCCGCGATCCGCGCGTTGACCTTCTCGGGCACCATATGGCGCATTTCGAGAAGCTTCTGCCGGTCCCCGTAGCTCTCCGCGATCCAGGAGGTGTCCGGATCCGCGCCGACGATCTCCATGCCGGTGAGAATGGCGTCCACCTGCTCCATCGCGCTGTCGTGCTCCGCGGCATGGATCTCCAGGTAGAGCATGCATTTGGCCTCTTCCGGGATCTTGAAATCCTTGTCTTTTTCCTCCCGCAGGAGATTCAGCGCATTCTGGTCGAGATATTCCATTGCCGCCAGCTCGGGGCAGGTCCTGCGGATGATCCCGGAGAAGGCCACTGCCTCGGACTCCTCTTTGAAGAAGCAGTTGAGCCCGAAGATCACCTTCGGCATCTCGATCAGGCGCAGCTCCAGCTCCGTGAAAATCCCGAAAGTCCCGTCCGATCCGATGACAAGGTCCACAAGGTCCATGTTGTCGGCGGCATAGTAACCGGCCGCGTTCTTGCAGTGGGGCATCTGGTAGCCGGGAAGATCTCCCTCGATGATACGTCCTTTCTCCGTCCGCAGCACGAAATGCCTTCCGTCGGCATAACACTGCCCGCGGCGCAGGGCAAGCACATCCCCGTCCGCCAGGACGAGCCGGAACGCCTCGATATACCCGCGTGTGGAGCCGTAGTAAAAACTCTTGGCCCCGGAGGAGTTGCAGGCGCACATGCCGCCTAAAGACGCGGAACCTTCTGTCGGATCCGGCGGAAAATACTGCTCCGGCATCTGTAAAAACGCCTGGTATGTCTCCATGGAAGCTTCGTCCCAGCCTTCGTTCGGCATCTGCCGCGTCCGCAGGTACTCGCGGAACTCATTGAGCGTCAGGCCGGGCTGCACGCGCACATAAACGGCTTCGCGCTCCGGATCGTGCCGGTATCTGCAGCGCGGATCCCTTTTGGCCCCCTCTTTTCCGATCCGCATGCCGAGCACGCGGTTCATTTTCCGCATGCTCAGGATGTGTCCGCCGTCCGGCACTGCCGCGGCGGCCAGCCCTGTCAGGCTCCCCTGGATCGTGACGTCATTTTCCCGCGCGTGCATCACGCGCATGATCTCGCATACCTCCTCTTCGCTTTTCGGAAAAGAAATGCTGTCCGCCTGCCCTGTCTGCCGGCTCTCATCGTGCAGATAATCCACATATTCCTCGCCCATCGGAAGGATCAGATCCTTTAATTCCTTCATAATCAGCCTCC
>JAUNJS010000655.1 GCA_030533125.1 Eubacteriales bacterium
TTCATTCTGCATGCGGTTTATTCTGCCGGGATATCCCCGGCGCAGGACCGGGAGGGCAGGGCGCTCACCATTTTTTATATCTGTACGCGGCGTAATTATTGAGTTCGCTCTTGCTGAACAGTTTGTATCTGGTCTTGGAACCTTCGGCCGTCGATTCAAAGACCGCGTACCTGTTCCCGACCCTTCCTGCGTACAGCCGTACGTGCTCGTAGGACAGGAGGATATCCCCGGGTTTGAGGGCGGCTTTACTGATCTTTTTGTAATACTGTCCGTTGTACATCATGTAGGTCGTCTGGTAGGTCACATTGGCGCCTGCCGCCCGCATGCACAGATATACAAAATAAGAGCAGTCAGATCCCTTTGCCGTGGTCTTGTATTTGGTTGAATAGTAGGAGGAAGCAATCTGGCTCCATGAAAAACCTTTTTTGACGAAGTTCCCCCACGCAGTATTGTCATAGGAATGGTTTACCATGGAGAAGGGGATCCCGACATAGATCTTCCCCTTCAGGAACTCGGCGGAGACGGTTCCGTCTGTCGCTTTTACAGTGCTGTAATAGCCTTCGGAATTGAACCAGGCAGGGAAGGTGAGGCCGCATTTCCACTTGATGGTGCACATCTGCTTCGCTTTGTTCAGAGCCTTGATCCGCCGGCTGTCGCTGGTCTGCTGTTTGTAATTGACGCCGGTATAATTCGCGTAACCGAGGAACTTGCCTTTATTGCTGTCGCCTGATCCGGAGGACGGATCCTTGACGGTGAAGCTCCATTTTTTTGTGACGGTTTTCTTCTCGTCTTTCGCGGTTATTTTATAGTAGTTCTTGCCGGCTTTTGCTTTGTTGAACAGAATATAATCGTCGATGGCGGCAAGATTGTAATAATAGGTGTACGGACGCACGGTGTAGCTGGAAACGACATTTTTGTTTTTGTTCAGGATCGAAACGGTGATTTTTGTGATTCTGTAGTTAGAGGTGACGGTCCCCTTGACATTGAACGGCTGTCCTTCCACAAGCGTACCCGGATGGGATACGCCGGAGATTTTCAAAGTACTCCCGGAGGAAGCCTGTACCGGCATCGCGGTGAATTGGAGAGAAGCTCCCAGAAACGCGAGACACAAAAGGAGGCAGAGCAGCGCGCTGAATGCCCTGCGGACAGCGGAGCGATGATCCGCGCGCAGGTAATTTAAGGAAGAACTCTCTGCGTCGTGACGGAATGTTTCGGCGAAACCGGGATCCTGACGACTGTTTCTCATCGTATTCATGGTCACCCCCTGTTGTTTGAATTGTATTTCTCACCGTGGAAACCGCACTCCGGCAGAGACACCGCGCCGCATGGAAAGCAGCGCCGCGCCGAATGGAAAGCGGAGGCGGATAAAGAAGAGAAGAAGCGCAGAACGGAGCATTGCCGGAGCAGGCATTTGTGCCCCACATCGCGCCGGACAAAATACAGACGCTATTTTACAGGATCGTACCGGAAACTGCAAGAGTGATTGTACAGGGGGCGGGATCCGGAAAACAGAACGGAAAACGGATCGGAAA
>JAUNJS010000656.1 GCA_030533125.1 Eubacteriales bacterium
GCCGGACAGGGACACACTGTGGGCCCTGCTGAAGGGCGCCGTGCTGGCCGCGGATCCTGTAATGATCGACAACTGCCCATCCGGAGGTGAAGGCATCGGCTGTCTTTTTCAGGAGAACATCAAGGCGGCCCGCTCCTGGGATGAATACCTGAAGGCTGTCAAAACAAAACGCTATACTTACGCCCGGCTCCGCAGACTGTCCATGCAGGTGCTGATGGGTATCACACGGTCCCGATATCCTCAAAGGTGTCCGGCATACCTAAGCGTTCTCGCCTGCAACGACCAGGGTCGACATATTCTCGAGAGCATGCGTGAAAAGAGCGGCGGACTGCCGGTCATTTTGGATCCCGGCAGGGACTCCGCCAGGCTGGACGGGAGCGCATCGTCCATGCTCGCACTGGATCTCCACGCAGCAGAAATCTATCACCGGATCACGCGCCGCGATCCGGCAGCGGAACCCGTTCAGAGCGGAAACGCGGCATATCACTGATAGTGAGGGAAGAGACAGAGCATGAATATTTTTGGCAAGGCAAAGCAGCTGACGACAAGAGAATCCTTCTTTACCGACAGGGTCCAGAGCAGGAAGTATTCGGAAGACCAGCTTGCGGAAATGAAAGCGTATATTCTCGGCCATGAATGTGTCCGCGATCTGGAAAGGCTCGAATCGGGCGATTACTTTCTCGATTATCCGCAGTACCGTCTTGTTCCCAAAGGATTTGAGTCAAGGAAGCGGCAGGTTTACACTTTTCCCGGAACACAGGGATTTCTGCTCAAGCTCATCGTGTATGCCATGCGTGATCTCCAGCGGATCTATTCTGACCGCCTGTTCTCGTTCAGGACCGACAAAACCGCGGGCGATCTTCTGCTCGAAGTCCATCATAACCGCGACATTCAGCATCTGTATGTTCTGAAAACGGATATCTCCAATTATGTCGGGTCCATTGCTCCGGAGCTGCTGATCCCGATGCTGTACGAGGTGTTCATGCCGGAGGATCCGGCGTTTTATCGCTTTCTGGAATGGCTACTGACCCGCAACAAGGTCATCGACCACAAGGGACAGGTGCTTGATCACTGTCCCGGCGGCATGGGCGGCGTTCCCCTCGGCAGCTTTTTCATGAATCTGTATCTGCACGAGATGGATGAGTATTACGCTCCGCGCGCCGCGTTTTACAGCCGGTTCTCCGACGATATCCTGATCTGTGCCCGAAGTGATGAGGAGATTGAGGAACACAAAAGAAGATTTCTTGAATTTCTGGATCATCTGCGGCTTTCGGTCAATCCGGACAAGACTGAAATCCTGATGCCCGGTCAAGCCTTTGACCTGCTCGGCATGGAACTCTGCGAAGGGCGGGTCCGGATCTCGGACTATTCGATGAAAAAAATCAAGAGAAAGCTTCGCATCTATGCCGACAGGGCGCTAGTACTGCGCAATAGAGAGAAAATGACGGCGGAGGAAGCTGCCGAATACCTGATCGTCCGATTCAACCGCTATTTCTTCGGCGCAGACGGCGAGGGCAACCTGATGGCATG
>JAUNJS010000271.1:0-2114 GCA_030533125.1 Eubacteriales bacterium
TAGTCGACCTTCTCGATGAAGCGGCGCTTCTGGTGCTGCATCATGATGATCGTGTTGCAGTAGGTGGCGATGCCGTTCGCGCCGCCGGAACCCGTGAAACGGGTGATCGGATTGTGGTAGTCGCCGATGCTCGTGGAGTTGACGTTGCCGAAAGGGTCGATCTGGGCGCCGCCGATGAAAGCTACCAGGCGGTCCGCGTCGTGCAGCCACTCATTCGCCTCGAAGCCGACGAAACGGACATTGGGCCACTGGATCGCGCACTGTGCCATGAAGCGGAGGTCGCCGACGGACCTGGGAACCTCTATGGGAGCGCAGTCCATCAGGCCGCTCTCCACGATCGGATGGCAGCTGGGGCAGATCGCGCGCTTCGCCAGGGAGGCGCCGATCAGCGGAAGACCGGTGCCGACGATGACGATCTGGTCTTCTTTGATATTCTTGGCAATGGCATATGCCTGCATTTCCTGTTTTGTGTATTTCGTGTAATCCATTTTGAACTCTCCTCTCAAGTATCTGCGCCCGAAGGCAATACAGCCTGAAGGGCGTGCCGCCGCGGATCCGGAGGGACTGGGGGAGGCGATTTTCAGCCGGTCATTCCAAATAATCTTGAAATGGTTGAGGACCTGTAATCCCCTGCGGCCGCGCGGACCGCAGTCGTCAGGAGACAAAGAACCGCAGGAAAATAACGCAGCCGGACTGCGCGGTTTTTTCTGTGAACTCAGGGGAAAAGCCTGCCCGGCGCGGGCGCCGGCGGGGCTTTTCGGCGAAGAGACCAAAGAAAAAGACACGCTGGACGACTAAGCTGTTTTTCGACGGGAATTAACCCCAGGCATCGCTCTCGCTTCTGTAGCCAAGGCCCGGAACGACCCGGAGGGAGGCCAGCCTCGCGCCGCCGATCTTATCGAGCAGTTCATTGTTGTCCTTCACGCTGTAGACCCACTTGTCCAGATAATCCTTGAAGGTCTCGGGGTTCTCGGGAGCTTTGTAGGGAACACCCTTCTTCGCCATCTTGGCGGCTTCCTTCTCGATCTTCTTCTTCGCGTCCTCGGCATCCTGATACTTGGAGGCCTTGTCATATTCCTTGAGGGCTGCGCCGTCGCAGTCATAATAGCCGTAGCACTGAGCCGGCCATGCGCCGTAAGGAGCGTGTACGACAGCGTCCACGCACTGGCCGAACACCTTGTTATTCTCGGGATTGCGGCGGATCCACTCGTCGCTGACCAGCTCCTCGCAGGTCACAATGACGCGCTTCGCTGCCACGGCGATATCCACATCGTGGAACTCATCGCCTTCGATGATGCAGGTGCCGTCGGGGGAAGCCTTCTGCACATGGATCACTGCGCAGTCAAGCTTCGGAACGGGAACCGCCACGACCGTCTGGCCGGGCTCGAAGGGATTTTCCATAATAACGAGCTTGTCATTGTCAACTGTGTCGAGCGCTTTGCGCTGCTCCTTGCTGATGCCCCAGAAATCAACGAGGCCGGAACCCGCCATCAGACGGACAGGCAGGAACGGAAGGCCCAGGGACGCCGCGTGCAGCTGCAGCATCAGGACATCCTGCGAATAATCTTCATAGACAAGCTTGCCTTCCTCGATGGCAGCGCGGAACCTTCTGGAGACGTTCGTGTAGCCGGAGTTCGCGGTGTAGCAGTTAATATACACCTTCACGCGGCCTTCGCCGATCAGCATATCCCAGTCACCGCCTGCGGGGCCCGCCCATACCGTGAAATCGGTCTGCCCCTGCCGCAGGATCTCGCCGACGACGGCATAGGGTTTTCTGTTGGTCGTAAATCCGCCAAAGCAGATCGTATCCCCGCTTTTGACATACTTTTCGACCGCATCATGCAGGTTCATTACCTTGTTCATTCTTCCCTCCTGTTGCCGGAGCGCTTCTCTGCGACAGCTCTGCGGCTTTGATGACCCCGTAAAAACCCCCTGTACCAGCTCTCTTAAAAGGCCACTGCAAATGCGCCCCCCTCTTGTACTGAAGTGGTTAAAAGGTTACTCTCACTGATACTATGCTACCACTTTCTATCATCGTATTCTAACAGTTAGTTTTCCTTGATTCAAACAACATATCGGCTGTTATCGCCGTGGATTTTTCCAATTATCCCCCC
>JAUNJS010000271.1:2214-4741 GCA_030533125.1 Eubacteriales bacterium
ACCGGTTTTCTCAATGCGTTTTTAATGCCGGTGCATATTTGATGAATGCCTCCGCATATATAACTGCTGTTCAAAGGGTGCTCTCTAAATGTTGTTTCTCTCAATCAGCATTCTGTACTCGCCGAATTCCTCCTGAACGGCTTCGATCATGCCTTCGACATACTTGGGCATCTGGATGTCCGCCTGATAGGCCAGCGCGATCCGGCTGGTGCCGGTCTCCAGGACGTGGAAATTACAGCAGTCCTCCGGGAACCAGGTTCCCTGGCGGAAGTGGTCATAAATGGTCATCGGCGTAATAATGGCCGCGCCGTCCCCCTCGATCCCGAGCCGGTACAGAAGCTCCGGCAGGTCGCTCTCGAAAATGATCCTCGGCATCACGCCCGCCTGACGGAACACCTGCTCCAGCGGAATCCGAAGCCGGTTCCCCTTGGGCGGGAAAAGCATCGGGATATCGCGGATCTCCTCCAGGTGTATTCCCCCGGCCAGAAACTTCTGTTCCATATCCTTCGCCGCTTCGCCGTAGTGCTCCTCCAGCAGGCTCCGCTTGATAATGCAGCGCAGCTGCTCGTCTACGAGCGGCACGACCTTCAGCCCGGACACAGCGCGCACATCAATCCCGATCATCATATTGAGGTCTCCGCGCTGGAGATCCTCCAGGAGCCTGTCTGTGTTTTTCTCGGAAAAACGGACTTCGATATTCGGATATCTCTTATGGAAACGCCTCCAGATCCCGCTTCCGAAAACGCCGCTGCGCATATAGGAGATCCCGATGTTGAGGTAGGCGGCGCTGTTTTTTGTGATATCCGCGAATCCGCTGACCATCGCGTTCTCCGCCTGCAGAATCTGTCTGGCGTAGAAAACCATGTTCTTTCCCTCCGGCGTCAGCTTCAGCACAGGCTTTCGCTCAAAAAGGGTTACGCCGTACTCCTCCTCCAGACGCCGGATATGTCCTGACAGACTCTGCTGTGTGATAAACAGCCTGTGCGCTGCCCTGGTGAAGTTCATCTCTTCTACGACTGTCAGAAAAATGGAAAAGGAATTTAATGTCATATAAGGCCCCGCTTCATTATTGTAAATAGTAAGATAACAGTATTGATGTGTATCAGCTTACGAATGACATTCAGGACCCGTCACTTAAGAACTCAGGAGTATCCGCATGTCTTTTCTTCCGTTTATCGCGTCAAAAAGCCCCGGCGATGCCCCCGAATCGGAGATTCCTGACCGCCATGCGTTTTTCCCCTGTACCCGCAATATAATCTCATGCATCTTTTCTGAGTTTTTCGGACAGTTCCTTAGGAATTATTCCTGTTTCTATCCCTGTTAATAATGCTAACACAGACCTCCATCGTCTTCTAACAGTTAAAACAAATCTTTTTTACAGTATTCATGCTGTATGCATGTTCAGTCACAGCTTTTTTGTGATCTTCCCGGACCGGATACTGTCCTTATCCCCGCAGCCCCAGCTGTGCAATCGCCTCCCCGTAGCGGGCAAATTCCAGCCGGACGATTTCCATCATCGCCTCCGCGTAATGGGTCTGGCGCGTGTCCTCCAGAACAGCAACCGCCACGACGCTGACTCCGGATTCCAGGATCCGGAAAACATGGCAGTTTTCAGGAACGGACAGTTTTTCCTCCTCCTGGTTGTACAGGACAAGCGGGCTGAGGATCGCGGCGCCTTCTCCCTGACCGGCCAGACGGTACAGGGCGTCCTGCCGCTCGCTTTCCAGAAGGACCTTCGGCATGAAGCCGGCAATCCGGTACATCCGGTCCAGCGAAACGCGCAGACGGTTGTCCCGCGCAGGAAGCATCATGGGGATCTCCCGGATCTGCCGGATTGTGATCTCTTTGCCGAGGATCTGCTTTCCCCCTGTCTCCTCCGCCTCCCGGGGGTAATATTCCGCGTAGAGATCCCGGTCGACCACGCAGCACACACGCTCCCGGAGCGCCGGCATCACAAGGAGACCGGGCACCGGGCGGATATCCACGCCCACCATCAGGCTGATCTCGCCCCTCTGCAGCAGATCCAGCAGCACTGTGGTGTTCTGCTCCACCATCCGGACGCGGATGTTGGGATACTGCCTGTGGAAGCGCCGCCAGATCCCGCTCCCGAACATTGCGCTGCGCAGATAGGAAATGCCGATATCCAGATATGCCGTGCGCCGCGCCGACAGATCCGCGAAATCGCTCAGCATGGAATTCTGCGCCCGGAGGATCTGTCTCGCGTAAAACACCATATTCTCCCCTTCCGCCGTAAGCCGCAGTATGGGCCTGCGCTCGAACAGGGTCACCCCGTACTCGTCCTCCAGCCGCTTGATGTGCCCGGACAGGCTCTGCTGCGTGATAAACAGACGCTGGGCCGCCCTCGTAAAATTCATCTCCTCGACCAGCGTCAGGAAGATCGAAAACGTATTCAAAGTCATGAAAGTCCTCATTTCCAACAGTCAAAAAAAGATATCGGAGTCAGTATAACACATTGTTCCTGTGCTTTTCCAAAAGAATAACAGCTTTCATGCGAACCATTTTCCTG
>JAUNJS010000657.1 GCA_030533125.1 Eubacteriales bacterium
TGTTCACGGACGTGGCATGCAACTATGTGCTGTGGAACGGGGAATCGGTTCTGAAACCGAAGCTGTCCATCGACGGGTTTGAACGGATGCCTCTCGAATGGTATGAGAGCAATTATATGCGCGACCTGCTGACCGGGAAAAAACAGCGGAAGGAGGATGTGATCCGGGAGGATTACGCGGAGCTCTGCTTTACCCTGGATTATTTCTACGGTCATCCCGGCACGGGGATCCTGGACCGGGGCATCAGCGAAAAAGGCCTGGATGCCGCGCTGGATGACGTTCCGGAACTGGCATCCGTCAAAGACCGGCTGAAAGATCCCGATATGCTCGAATACATGCTGGCATTGTACGACCTGTTCAATATCGGCCTGAATGACGGCCACACCATGTACTTTGGGCTCAATGTGCTGCTTGCGGATTCCCCTTACCCGGAGATGATGAGGGAGCTCTATCCCCGTATCGACTCGCAGCTTCAGATCAGGCCCTATTTCCTGGTTGAAATCGCAGATGCGGTCAGGGAAGCGCGGTCAGCCGCCTGGGGGGATGATGTCTACCGGGAATGCGGGAGCACCGCGATCATTCGGATTGATAAATTCCAGGATGACGCGGCGGGCTGGGAAGCATACTATGCCGGGAAGGGAGAAATCCCCATGGACGCCGTCGGCATTACCTGGACCGGCCTGAAGAAAGCCTCGGAGAATCCTTCGATCAAAAACATCCTGTTTGATTTATCCGCGAATACCGGCGGCAGCAACGATATGCTGTCGTATATGATCGACCTGATGTTCGGGGACAATGTTTTCCGCGGATACAACGTCCTGACCGGACAGGATGAGTACGCGGTGCTGCATTCGGACAAGAACCTGGACGGCGTGTTCGACGAGAAGGACGATGAAGTGAAGTATGACTTCAACTACGCCGTGCTGACCACGAGGGGCTCCTTCTCCTGCGGCAACCTGATGCCGGTCCTGATGCAGGACCACGGCGCGGTGCTCCTCGGCGAGCCCTCGGGCGGCGGCACCTGCGCCATACAGATCAGTACGCTGACGAACGGCGGAGAATACATGATGTCCAGCTGGCTCTGGGCTTTGCGGGGCGCGAAGGGCGAATCCGTGGAAGGCGGATGCAAAACCGACCTGCCCATTGCGCGGATCGAGCCGGAAACACCGACCCATGAGGATCCGCGGCTTTCCAACGGCGACTACACGCCCTTCTTTGACGACGTGATGCTGGACCGGATGATCAACGAATGGTTTGAGGAGACGGCGCTGGCGCCCGCCGCATAAAAAAACGTGTCAGTCGGAGAATCAGGACCTGGTTCATAGAAATAAAATATGCGCGGTGCAGTGCTGCAGGGCTTTCAGGTACCACTCAGCCGCCGTATCCTTGTCCTGTTTCACACCGATTCCCTTGAAGTAAGCACCGCCCGTGCCGGATTTGGCGCTTTGCATGCCCGGGCGGTCTCAGAAATGCCGTGCGCCCTCTGTTTTCTGCTCTCACCGCCTCATGGCACGAATGGTTCTGTTTCC
>JAUNJS010000272.1 GCA_030533125.1 Eubacteriales bacterium
AGCCAGCTAACTCATGACTGAAGTCACAAGAATGCGCTGGCTAGTCTTTCAAAAGCATGGTAAAATGTAGCTGGTCAGGACCTGCGGAGCAGGTTCGTATAACAGCATTTGCCGGAAGCGCCGGGCGCTTTCGGCCTTCTACCTGTGCTTCTTTTCTTACTCTGTCAGTCTCTCTTCGTAAAGATCTCTTTTAATTTTGTAAGAATCCGGTTTTGGAAGGAATTCACTTTATGGATATGAAAAAGGGTACAAGAAGCTGCAAATATAATATTCCCGCCATGGCCATAGCCCTGCTGCTCTTCGCGGTCTTTCCGCACACAGGCGGTATGTCCGCCCTGTCCCTGTCTGTCCGGGCTTCAGTCCCCTGGCAGCACGAATACCGGCTCCGGGGCGACGACTCCTTTCAGGTGCACGCGCGGCAGGTCATTGAGACAGGCGTAACGGCGCCCTCCGGGAAGGGAGAAGTCTATTACGCGGGTCCTTACGACGATGTACAGGGCATCATCAACCGCCTGTCCCCCGGTGATACGCTCTATCTGCGGGGAGGTGTCTATAACCGGAAGATCCGCCTGTACGGAGGTGTTCAGGGCCGGGAAGACGCGTATATCACCATCGCCGCCATGCCCGGGGAAGATGTCGTTTTTGACGGATCGGGACTGAGCGGCCACGATCAGGACCAGGACGGTCCCTCCATGTTCTGGCTGTATGGCTGCGGTTATGTACAGCTGACCGGATTCGAGGTGCGAAACGCGCACGGCCGCGACGCGAGCGCGATCCTTCTGGAACCCGGGACGCACCACGTTGTGGTCAGCGATTTGTACATTCACAATATCTCGACCCCCAGCCCCCGCAGCGAGGATCACTGCGCCAATGCGATTCTGGTCATGGGCCGCAGCGGAAGCACAATCTCCAACGTCCTTCTCTTCCGGAACACTATAGAAAACTGCGAGACGGGATGGTCCGAGGCCATCTCCGTCGCCGCCAATGTCAGCAGTGTCAATATCGTCGGCAACCGTCTGAATGATACCGGAAATATCGCGATCTGCTTTGCCGGGAACTATGGAAATGCCCCTTCCAGTGTCGACTATCCGAGGGGCGGTCTCGTCTACGGGAACACCGTCACCAACTGTCACTGCGTGTACGACACCGGCTTTGCCATCTATGCGGACGGCGCGCAGGACGTGGATTTTGTCGGAAACACGGTCAAAAGCTGTGACGGCGGGATAGAAGCCGGCGCGGAAAACGGCGGGCACGCGACCCGGAATATCCTCATCGCAAACAATCTCCTCACCGACTGCGCGGAAGCCGCCGTAGGAATCGGCACCCCGGGCGGCGGCGGACATGTGGAATCGGTCTCGGTATACGGAAACCGATACCGGCACGTCGGGTGGCTGAGCGGCGGCGCTTCGATCCTCCGCTTCGGCTCCAGCAATGTCAGCACCTACGACAACAGCTACATAGAAGATGACAGTCAGATGAATCTGCCGTATTTCCCGACCTTCACCAATCCGGGACTGCACTGACCGGATTCCTGACCTGACCCGGGGATTACAATTCCGCCTCCAGAGGCGGAGAGGACATGAACATACAGGGGGATCCCATGATCATAAAAAGAGACATCTGTTTCACGCCTGCGGACAGGATTCGCCGTCTGCACATCTATCTTCCGGAAAGCTATTCCAACGGACAGGACCGCTATCCCGTCATGTACTTCTTTGACGGCCACAATCTCTTTGAAAACGAGGAAGCGACCTTTGGAAAAAGCTGGGGCCTCAAGGAATTCCTGGACCAATGGGAAAAAGAGATCCTCATTGTCGGCATCGAATGCGGCCACGAGGGGAATGAACGGCTCCGGGAATACTGCCCGTACACGTTCCACGGAAAATTCTGGGGCGGGACCCTGCGCGGTACCGGATATGAAACACTGCAGTGGATTGTCTCCGAGCTGAAGCCCCTGATCGATCGCGATTACCGCACATGGCCCCACCGGGAAGCCACCGGCATCGGCGGCTCCAGCATGGGAGGGCTGATGTCCCTCTGCGGCGCCGTCTGCTATAATGAATGGTTCTCCAAGGCGGCCTGTGTTTCCAGCACCATTTCGCCCTGCATGACACCGCTGCGCAGGGACATCCGGAAAAACAGCCTCCGGGAGGACACCCGGATCTATCTCTCCTGGGGAACAGAGGAAGCCTTTCGCCCCCATCCCTCCGATCCGATGCAGAGCCGCACCGCTCTCCAGAATCTCACCATCCGGGACGATCTCCGCGCAAAAAACGTCAAAACCGACCTGTTCTGCCAGATCGGCGGACAGCACAATGAAGCCAGCTGGGAACAGCAGATCCCCAGGTTCATGGATTTTCTGTGGCGCTGAAATTACGCTGAAATAACACAGGGCTCCCGCTCATACGCCGGAGCCCTGTTTTTTTGCCGTTCTTACGCAAAATACTCGTCATACCACACCAGGAAAGTATAGATGGTCCAGACCTTTCTCCACAGATCGGAGTTGCCGCCGATATACTCCTCAAAAATGGCCTGTACCT
This sequence comes from Eubacteriales bacterium, assembly GCA_030533125.1. Classification (GTDB taxonomy): domain Bacteria; phylum Bacillota; class Clostridia; order Lachnospirales; family Lachnospiraceae; genus CAG-791. The sequence continues at coordinate 2,541 of JAUNJS010000272.1, forward strand.
CGTCCATATGAAAGAACTTCGCGCAGCTTTCGCCCGACAGACGCCTTCTGACATCCCCGTTATAGCGTTCGTCCGCCATCCAGATCCGGATGGGAACGATAAAGCCCAGCTTTTTGCGGAAGGCCACCTCCTCCGGAAGCACCTTTGCGGCTGCCGTCCGGAAAGCGACCTTGTTCTGCTCCGCATTGACTTTGAACCGGGAAGGCATCCTGGAAGCGATGTCGAAGATCCGCAGATCCGTCAGGGGCATCCGGATCTCCAGTCCTGCCGCTGTGCTCATCTTATCCACATTCAGGTATATATCCCCTTCCAGCCAGATCTGAATATCCACATCCGACATTTTCGCGAGCGGATCCAGTCCCTCCGTCTCGGCATAAATATCTCTGACAAGATGAATCGGCAGGTTCTCCGGATTATAGCGCAGAAGAATCCTCTCCTTTTCGTCCTCTTTCATGATATTGGTGTTGCCGACGTAAAAATTCTTGAGATTCTCTCCGTATCTGGGGGCATTGCGGTACATGTTGTATCCGCCGAAAAACTCGTCCGACCCCTCTCCCGAGTAACAGAGCTTCGTGTGTTTTGCCGTTTCGCGGCAGGCAATGGCGAACGCGATCGCGGAGGCATCCCCCAGCGGCTGCTCCATGTTTTTCATGACATAAGGAACAACGGAGAAATACTCCTCCGGTGTGATCAGGCAGCGGCTGTTCTCTCGTCCCAGGAAATCCGCCGTCTGTTTCGCAAGTCCGGACTCGTCAAAGCGCTGCTCTTCGTATCCACAGGAATCGGTCATCTTTATATCCGACATCGCAAGGACATAGGAGGAATCCACACCTCCGGACAGGAACGATTCCGCCTGCTCCCCTTCTTCCTTCACCTCGGGCATGATTTTCCGGAGGGTGGAATGAATCTCATCCGCCCACTCCTCCAGTGTACGGCTCTCATCCGGCACAAAGGTCGGCGTGAAATAACGGGTGATGGTACAGGAGGCGCTCTCTTTTTCTCCGGCCGGTTTCCACACCAGGTACCGCCCCGGCATCAGCTTCCGGATGCCCTTGAAAAAAGTATCCTCCCCTGCGACATACGTCAGGCTCAGATAGATCTGGAGCATGTCCTCGTTCAGCTCTTTCCGGAAGCCGGGATACGCCAGAATCTCCCGGATCATGGTTCCGTACAAAAATGTCCCGTCCTCCGCCTCCGCATAATAAAACGGCTTTGTGCCGAACGGATCACGCAGACAGAACAGTTCCTGCCTGTCTCCGTCCCAGATCGCGAGCGCGAACATGCCGTGCAGATGCAGGCCCATTTCGTGCCCCCAGCGCCCATAGGCGCGCAGCAGGATCTGCTGCTCGCGATCCTGTCTCGAGAGATTCCCCGCGCCTTCGATCCCCAGCTCTTCGCAGAGCGCTTTCCAGTTTCTGATATGCCCTCTATAAGTCCTGATTTCAGTCATCGGTATCCTTTCCGCGGTACGCTTCTTTCCTCGTGCTGCAAACACAATGCGTCTCAGGTAAGAGCCTCCAGTACCTCGTCCAGCTCCGCATCCGTCATACTCCCCGGTCTCCAGAGCATATGCTGCCCGTCGTTCCGGTAACGGGGAATGACATGCAGGTGGAAATGCGGCACAGTCTGTCCCGCGGCTTCACCGTTATTCTGAATCAGGTTCGCCCCGTCTGTATGGAGGCGTTCACGCATCCGCAGAGCCATCTGCTGTCCGATTTCGATTGCTCCGGCCGCCCACTCGGCGGGGATCTCATAGATATTGGCAAAATGGTCCTTGGGCAGCACCAGGGCATGCCCTCTTGTCGCAGGTCCCAGATCGAGAATGACGCGGTATTTTTCGTCCTCGTACAGCGTCCTCGAAGGAATCTCTCCGTTTGCGATTTTACAGAAAATACAATTGTTGTCCTTCATGCCCTGTGTGCCTCCTTTTTTCAAATCAGTCCTGCCGCAGGTCCTCCATCCGGAAAGGAAACCTGCCCGGCCGTTTCCGCGGCGGCCATACTTTTTACGGGCGGTTCCCCGCAGTGGGTCATACCTTATCCGGCAGTTTCCCGCGGTGGTGACGTTTTTTCGCGATTCTGTCTGTTTTTCAAAAAACAATGCAATTTTATCATCGTAAATAAACCGCGTCAACGTCCGGCATCCTGAATGGTCACTCCCTCCGGTATCCCGGCC
>JAUNJS010000658.1 GCA_030533125.1 Eubacteriales bacterium
TGGCGCGCGCGGGGTCACAGTCATCAGCGGGATGGCGCGTGGGATTGACGGGATCGCCCAGCGGGCGGCTCTGGACGCCGGCGGCAGATCGTTTGCGGTGCTGGGCTGCGGGGTGGACATCTGTTATCCGGAGGAAAACAGGGATCTCTATGAGTGTCTTATTCAGGAGGGAGGCGTCCTCTCGGAGTACGCGCCCGGGATGCCTCCGGAGGCCCGCATGTTTCCTCCCAGAAACCGTATCATCAGCGGCCTTTCCGACCTGGTGCTCGTGATCGAGGCGAGGAAAAAATCCGGGACCCTGATTACGGTGGATATGGCACTGGAACAGGGAAGGGAAGTGTTTGCCATCCCGGGGCGCGTCAGTGACCCCCTGAGCGACGGATGCAACCGCCTGATCCGCCAGGGCGCCGGCATCGCGACCTGCCCCGACGATATCCTGCAGTTCTTTTTTGGAACCGGGAAAACGCGGGAAACCGGAGAAGTGCCGGAAAATATGCACGCGTCTTTAGGGAGCGTGGACGGGCAGAGCCGGGACGGGGATCCCGGTTCCCGTGCGGACGATCCTGTTCCCGCCTCCTCCGAAAGCGATATCCGGAAAAGGAGAGAGAAAAGAGATGATCAAGAAAATGCTGAAAAAAGCAATCGGAATCCACTTGAAGAAAAAAGTGCTGTTTACAGTGCTCCCCGCGGTTCTGAAAAGGGGAACTGCTTCGAAGAAAGCGTCCGGGGCAGGAAGAATTGCCTTCCCGGGGAAAACGAACCGGAACACGCGGATTGTCTTTCCCGGAAAAAAGAGCAGCATTGCGCAGAGCAGTCCTGCGGGGATTCTGCGCGCGATTGCCCGGAGCGGGCAGAAGGGCGGCGGAAAAACGGGGAAACGGACCTCCCTGCCGGCCCGCGCGGCCGGAATCGCGGTCCTGCATCTGGCGAAGACTGCGGTGAAGAAGAACAGGAAGAAGAGCCGGCTTCCCTGGAAGCGCTGATCCTGCGCATTCTGTCATCCGAAGAAGAAATGCACCTGGAACGAATCCTGCAGGAGGTCAGAAAGTACGCTGACGACGGCAGGCTCTCTTTCGGTACGTCGGATTTTCCCGCAGTGAATGCCTGTCTTCTTGCTCTGCGGATTGAAGGAAGGGTGGAAGAGCCCTTAACCGGTTATTTTCGGAAGGCAGCCTCCCGCTTTGCAGGGCAGGATCGCCGGAAGGTTAAGTGGAAGAGCCCTTAACCGGTTATTTCCGGAAGGCAGCCGGATGGTGAAAAGAGTCAAATACCAGGACAGGAGCGTCGCTGCAGCATCTGCCCTCCCGCAGTACGGCGTTTGCCGTCAGGCGAAGTATTCCCTGTGACGTCTGCGGTTTAACACATAACGGCGGGAAACACTATTGTTCGGAAAGCTATGGAAATATTCACCTGTGAAGATTCTGCGATCAATCACAAAACGGGCTGTCGCGTACGACAGCCCGTTTGTTTTCGTGATTTTCGTGACAGATCTTGTACTTATGCGTCGCCGCGTACAGATAAT
>JAUNJS010000659.1 GCA_030533125.1 Eubacteriales bacterium
CAGAGCCAGGATGATCAGGACGCTGACGATCATCAGCCCGACTTCGTATTTTTCACTTAGTTTGTTGTTACCCATTTTTGTTCAGACTCCTTTCCCTTATTTATTACTGCTTTTTTATAATGACTTATCACGGATCAATTCTCACTGTATTGCTCTGTTATCTGTTTTGATCTGTGTGTTTCCCGGCGCCGCGCGGGTTTCTTTGCGGGGCAAAGGGTTCCCGCAGTCCGGGAACTGCGTTTCCCCGCGCTGTGCGGATTTCTTTACCGCTCTACGGGTTCCCGCAGTACGGGAACTGCGTTTCCCCGCGTCGTGTGGAGTTCTTTGCGGGGAAAGGGTTCCCGCAGTCTGCGGATTCCGGCCGGAATCCCGTCCGGTCAGACCGCGCCGCACTCGCGAAGACCTTTGATCTGCTCTTCCCCGTATCCCAGGGAGCGGAGGATCTCGTCGGTGTGCTCACCGAGCATAGGCGAAGGAACGTCCGTGATCGGCTTCTCCTGAGAAAGGATGACCGGGTTGCCGACCAGCTTCAGCGGGCCGATCTTCGGATCCTGCACTTCGATGACCATGTTGCGCGCAAGCAGCTGCGGGTTCTCCAGCGCTTCGACGATGCCCATGACGGAGGAAACGGGAACGCCCGTGCCGTCGAACATGGCTTCCACCTCTTTGGAGGTGAATCCGGCGATGCACTTTTCAATCGCGTCGGCAAGCTCCTCCCCGTGCGCCACTCTGCTCTTCATGTCAGCGAAAAGCGGATTCTCCTCGAGGCCGACCTTCTCACGGAAGATCTCCCACTCCGCGTCATTGCGGACGGAAACAGCTACATAATCGTCTTTGGTCTTGTAGACATCGTTCGGCGCGGTATACAGGCTCCTGTTCCCCTTCCTCGAATACACGATTCCCTTGTTGGCATACTCAAGGACCGGATATTCAAGAAGTCCGAACAGCGCTCCGAGCATTGTGACGTCCACCTGCTGGCCCTTGCCGGTCTTCTGCCTGTAGTAATAGGCAGTCATGATGCCCAGGAGAAGCAGAAGCCCCGAATAGCTGTCCCCGATTGCCGGGCCGATCTTCGTGGGGCCCTTGTCCGGGAAGCCGTTGACATCCATGATGCCGCTCATTGCCTGGATGACATTGTCATAGGCGGCATACTTGGAAAGCTCGCCCTTTGTCCCGAACCCCGAGATCGTCGCGTAGATGATGTCCGGCTTGATCTTCTTCATCTGCTCGTAACCAACGCCGTATCTCTCCAGCGTGCCCGCCTTGAAGTTCGAGCAGACAATGTCCGCTTCTTTGATCAGATCGTAAATGATCTGCTGGCCTTCCTTTGACTTGATATTCAGTGTGAGGCTCTTTTTCCCTCTGTTGAAGGACGCGTAGTAAGCACTGTAGTCATTCTTAAAAGGTCCCCAGGTCCTGGCCTGGTCGCCGCCGTCCGTGCGCTCGATCTTGATGACCTCCGCGCCGTAATCCGCCAGAAACTGTGAGCAGAACGGCCCCGCGTACGCATGTGTGAAA
>JAUNJS010000273.1 GCA_030533125.1 Eubacteriales bacterium
AGACCGGAAAGTATAATCCATCACTTGATCTGGCGTTTACGATAGCTGATTTTTTCGGCAGGACGATCGAAGATATTTTTTCATAAGCTTTAGGACCTGGAATCGGAAGGATCATCCGGTATTTTTACTGGTCAGCACCACAAAATGAGGAGCGCTATCTTGAGATACAGGAACAGAATGAAATAATGATCGTCAACCAGAAAAATGTGATTCTGCGGGAAATCGGTATTTATGGAGGATAGATGATGAAACATAGAGTCACCGAAAAAACAAAAACGATAATTGCTTCTGCGACTGTTCTTTTGGTTCTCATTCTCCTGTCCGGATGCTCTTCCGGTGGTCAGGTGATGGATGGCGATGATATGTTCAAAAGCTACACACAGATCTCGCAGGAAACAGCCAAAGAGATGATGGCACAGGATGATGGTCATATCATCGTGGATGTCCGCAGACAGGATGAGTACGATGCCGGTCATATCCCCGGTGCGATCCTGATTCCCAATGAGAGCATCGGTACGGAGCAGCCGGAGAAACTGCCCGATCTGGATCAGATCATCCTGATCTACTGCCGGAGTGGGAACCGCAGCAAGCAGGCTGCGCAGAAGCTGTTTGATATGGGCTACACGAACATCTATGAGTTCGGGGGCATCATCGACTGGACCGGAGAGATCGTGACATCCGGAAAAGCAGTCGAGGAGAATTCCTCTGAGCAAGCTTTGTATTCCTTATCCCGGAATTCAGGGCATTTCTAATAGCCATCTTCAGGGCGGATCTCCGTGTGAAACCCGATAAAGGTCATGGCGTCCATCGCTTTAGTGGCGGTGGACTCGATTTGTTCACTTTTCAAACAGATCGTCTAAGGTGATCACATTGTCGAATGCCCATCTGTACTCGTTATCTTTTATGCCGTATGTGGTGATCAGAGTGGCGTGAACAATGTTTTTTTTGGGAATCTCTTCGTTAAGGAGGGTTCGTCTGTGCCTCAGCAGCAGATCGTAGTTCTTGTCAACGGCAAACAAGTCACTGTAAAACTTGATCTCACACATATTGACCACATTGTCTTTTCGGGAAATGATCAGATCGATCTGTGTGCCTCCTTCTTCGCCGGTCCTCTTTGTCCATGCGGAATATGCCGCCGATACGCCGCTGATACCCAGGGCGTATTTTATCTGTTCAATATGATTGAAACACACATTTTCAAAGGCGTATCCGCGCCATGTATTGATATTCTGGGAGGTTGTATTCTGTTGCCAGAACATATCAGGCAAAATATCTGTTTTGTCAACAAATCGAAGATAGAAGATGCAGAAGGGATCGATCAGCTTATAATGTTCATCTCTCTTTCCACATCCGAAGGGAATGTATTTTATCACAAAATCACTTGCGATCAGAGCACTTAATGCTTTGGTCAAAGTGCCCCCATCCGAATAACCGGTATTTCCGGAAAGCTCTTTTCTTGTAAAGCCTTTGCTTCTGGTACATAGCACTCTAACGATCGTCTTCATCATTTCCGGATTCGAAAAAATGGAAGAAAACAATCTGTCGTACTCCGTGATCAGCTTTGCGCCTCGCTGGAAAAACATCTCGTCTACGATCTGTGCAAGGCTCTTACCCCGCTGGAAATAATTCAGGTAATAAGGGATGCCTCCAAATATCATATAACTTTGCACTATGTCATATCTTGATAGACGTACGCCGCGTTCCCTGAAAAGTGACTCGCACTCCCGCAGGGTAAACGGCTCAAGCTTAATCTCATATGTTACACGGCCGTATAATCCCCCGTGATTATTGATCAGTTTATCCTGGATCCAGGATGTGGCACTTCCGCAAACGATTACCATCACATTTCGATGGCAGGCCCAGCTATTCCAAAAGGCCTCCAGACCTGTAATAAATCCGGACTTAGGCGTGTCCATCCAGGGCAGCTCATCAAAAAAGATAACCTGCCTTGAACCGTCATCTATCGTTTGAAGAAACATTTCAAGCATAAAGAATGCTTCAAGCCAGTCTTCCGGATAATGGTCTTTCTTCATGCCCTGTGTGATCAGCGAATAATAGAACGCGCGTAACTGTTTCTTCATTGGCCGTTCTGCAGGCTGCTCAGATAACTCCATAGGAGACAACCCGGCATGACGGAATGTTATACGTCCTTTTAATACTTCATCGACAAGATATGTTTTCCCGACTCGGCGCCTTCCGTAAATCGCAACGAACTGCGCGTCTTTGCGGTCATATAACTCAATAAGTTTCTCTGCTTCCCTGTCTCTGCCAATCATATCCGGCGCCTCCGTGTTCTTCATACATGTATCGTAAAACGCGAAAGTGTATATGTTGATTATAGAACCGACAATAATTAGCTGTCAATGAGATAAAATGGTATTTACAGCTGATTATTGTATATTAATATGCGATAATCAGCTGTAAAACACTTCAGAATGATGTTTGATCATGTGATGACCGGATGATCATGCGGTCATTATTCGTTTTGTATCATTAACCCCGTGCATGGTATTATACCGGTGGACTGAATCGATGAGAAGAGCAATAATAGACTTACGAGATGGTATGTCTTTTGTCCAAACTCAATGAAACAAAAACTGAATTTAAAATGCTGACAGGTATAAAAACAGGTGCGATCAGTGCGTTTGAAGTCTTAACCGCACCGGCGATGACATGGACTGACAAACCGGCTGCTTCAAGGTCTTTGGCAAGCTGGTCATTCGGTTTATAGCCCATAGCCAGGACGACGCTGTCGCAGGGGAGCTCTTTCTGCCCTTCCGGAGTTTCAACAAGGACACTGTCTTCTTTGATCTCAAGAACTTTTGTCGATGTATAGGAACATACATGGAAACGGTTCATGATCTGGAAAAGGTTTTCCTTGCTCACACCGTCCAGCTCTTCCATAAGGACCGGCTTCATTTCTACGACGGTTGCGCCTTTCTGAATGGAGGCAAGATGGGCTGCTGTCTCACAGCCGACTTCGCCGCCGCCTGCGATGACGACATTGTCGCCGATGTCCGTCCGGCCGGTAAGTACTTCTTCTGCGATCTTAACATGCGGCAGGTCGACACCTTTAATGAAACCGGGGATCCACGGAGTGCCGCCGGTAGCCACGACGATCTCATCATAGTTGCCTGCTTTGATCATTTCGACAGAGGCTTTTGTATTCAGCAGTACATTTACACCATAGTCTTTCATCTGCTTGTTGCACCAGGAGGTAAATGTGGTGAAGTCTCCCTTGCACGGAGGATAAGCAGCGGATACAAACTGTCCGCCCGTCTTGTCCTTTGCTTCAAACAGGGTAACGTTATGCCCTCTTCTTGCGGCTGTAATGGCTGTTGTCATTCCGCCCGGGCCGCCGCCGATCACAGCAATTTTCTTCGGCTCTTTGACCCTGGTATAGTCGATTTCATACTCACGTCCTACACTTGGATTCACCAGACATGTGACCGGACCGCCGACATACAAAGCACCGGTGCATCCCTGAAGGCAGCCGATGCAGAAGCGGATATCCTGGATTTTTCCTGCTTTTGCTTTATTGGGGAGAGCAGGATCTGCCAGTGATCCCCTTCCCATTCCGACGAAATCAGCTTTGCCCATCTCGATCAGCTGGTCTGCCATACGGGGGTCATTGATCCGGTTGACGGTGATTACCGGGATCTTGACAATCTTTTTGACTTCTTCAGCCGCATTTGCCAGCCATGCATGACTGACATACATAGGTGAGACAATACCCTTATTGAAATCACCATATACACCGCCGGAAACATGGAGTGCGTCAAATCCCCATTCTTCGAACAGCTTCGCCAGTACTCTTGTTTCTGCAATATCCCTGCCTCTCTGCGACCATATGGCGGGAAGTGTGGAGCGCTATAGAAGGGGAGTAGCGCTGAGCAATCCTATGCAGTGGGATATCAGACGTATCTATTCCGATGAATTTCAGATTGGAAAGTATGCGCTGGAACTATTGGAGGAACAGTTCGGGGTACATATGCAGGACGACGAAGCGGCTTTTCTGGCGTATCACTTTATCAATGCGGAGTTGTGGATTACCTGGGGGCTTCGGTCGAGGACACCATCGCATTTGGTGACGCGAAGGTGGACATCCCCATGTTTGAATTTACGTCCAATATAGAGTGAAATTGGACGAAAAAAGCTCGCTGGACGAAAGGAGCTTTTATGAGGTCGTTTGATTATAGCAGACTTGTAGAAAAAACATGGGATACCGATATCTTGAACCTTGTTGCAAAAATACACGAATGTAAAGGAAGACAGGATTTATTTATCCGCCAAAAGCCGGTAGAACTGAAACGCCTGGTTGAAATTGCCAAGATCCAGAGCACTGAAAGCTCCAACAAGATAGAAGGAATTGTTACAACAAGCACACGTATGAAGCAGCTATTTGAAGAAAAGACAACTCCAAGGAACCGTGATGAAGATGAGATCATGGGTTATAGAGATCAAATGATTTTCATCTAAAAGCAAAGATATTTGGACGAATAATCGATGGTGAGGTAATTCTGACGGACAGATCATTGCTTCTTATGGCATTACGGCTTCTGAATATCAGTTGTAATTATAGTGGGCAAGATAGTTGATAATTACAATTATTCAGATATATAATAGAAATATCTTAAAATATTCAACAGATAATTCCACAGGATTATTGCATCGATATTTTATTGTTCATAAGTTTTCAA